>CAXGAP010000004.1:0-56559 GCA_964008075.1 uncultured Flavobacteriaceae bacterium | reverse complement strand
GTCGTCATCGGTGTCATGTGGGCCTTTGGGATATTGGGCTTTTTTGGATTTGAAATCACTGTCCTCACTGCTTTGATTCCTCCTATTGTGATTGTGATTGGCGTTCCCAATTGTATTTTCCTTATCAACAAATACCAACAAGAAGTCAAAAAACACGGCAATCAAGCCAGATCTCTACAACGTGTCATTATTAAAATTGGAAACGCAACCCTAATGACCAATATGACTACAGCCCTTGGGTTTGCAACCTTTACTTTGACTAGCAGCAAACTGCTCATCGAATTTGGCTTGGTGGCTTCTGTCAATATCATGCTTCTTTTTGTGTTGTCGCTTTTTGTGATTCCTATTCTTTACAGCTATATGAGTCTCCCCGATCAAAAGCATCTAGCACACCTCAACCGAAACTGGATGAACGACTTTATTGGATGGATGGAAAATATGGTTCGTTATCGTCGTGTGACTGTTTATTTTGTGTTTGTCATCTCCTTGATGATGAGTATTATTGGGATTTACCAAATTAAACTTTCTGGCACCATCATCGACGACCTTCCAAAAGGAGCCGAGTTTTTCAAAGATGTTCGGTTTTTTGAAAATCAAATGAGTGGAATCATGCCCATAGAGATTATGGTTGACACCAAAAGAAGAAATGGTGCAACGCAACTCTCAACGCTCAACCGAGTGGAACGTTTGGTATCGCACATTCGAACTGTGCCTGAGCTTTCCGAGCCCTTGTCTATTGCTCATGTAGCCAAATATGCAAAGCAAACCTATTACAATGGCAACCCACGTTATTTTTCGATGCCAACAAGACAAGAATATTCGTTTATTGGGTCGTATGTCAACAACAGTATATCGGCTGAAGGCATGGCCGAAAGTTTGGTTGATAGCACTGGTCAGTATATTCGTGTAAGCACAATGCTCAAAGATGTCAACACAGAACGAATGGAAGAAATTGAGGGTGATTTGTTGGCAGTTGTTGGAGAACTATTTCCAGCTGACCGATTTGAAACAGAAGTCACTGGAAAAGCGCTTGGGTACTTGAAAGGAACTCGGTTTTTGGTTCGCAACCTAGTCTTGTCACTCTCCTTAGCAGTATTGATGATTGCCTTATTTATGGCCTATATGTTTCGTTCGTTTCGAATGATTCTCATTTCCTTGATTCCAAACATTATCCCCTTAATCCTCACTGCAGGGATGATGGGTTTTTTGGGGATTCCCATCAAGCCATCCACCATATTGGTCTTTAGTGTAGCTTTTGGGATATCTGTAGATGACACCATACACTATTTGGTCAAATACCGACAAGAACTCCAAGCCACCAAATGGAAAATAAAAAAATCGGTTTATCTGGCACTTCGCGAAACAGGTGTGAGTATGTTTTACACCTCTATCGTTTTGTTTTTTGGATTTTCAGTATTTATGATTTCAAGTTATGGCGGCACTGTAGCTTTGGGAGGCTTGGTGTCAGCAACCTTACTATTTGCCATGTTGGCCAACCTTATTCTGTTGCCATCGCTGTTGTTGTCGCTGGAGGAAAGTATCGCAAACGAAAGAACGCTCAAAAAACCCAGTATTGATCTATTGAAAGAGGATGAAAGTAGCTGATGAACTTGCTTGTAAAATGAAGTATATTTGTAGCCGAAATTTGATTTGATGAAAACGCAAACGATTCAAGAACTTTTCTCAGGCACCCATATGCACCAAAAAGTGAGTTTGCAGGGCTGGGTGCGCACCTTTCGTGCCAATCGTTTTATTGCACTCAATGACGGATCAACGCTCAACAACCTTCAGTGTGTTGTGGATTTTGAACAAACCGACGAAAATCTGCTCAAAAGAATCACAACTGGTGCTGCCGTACACATTGAAGGAACACTAGTCGAAAGCCAAGGAAAAGGGCAGAAATACGAAGTACAAGTCAGTCATCTGGAAATCATTGGCGACTCTGACCCCGATCAATATCCTATCCAACCAAAAAAACACAGTTTTGAGTTTTTAAGAGACAATGCACATCTTCGTGTCCGAACCTCCACTTTTTCGGCAGTGATGAGAGTTCGCTCTGCGCTGTCATTTGCTGTTCACGACTATTTTAGGAAGGAAGGATTTTATTATGTTCATACCCCTATTATCACAGGAAGTGATGCCGAAGGGGCAGGTGAAATGTTTCGTGTGAGTACCTTAGACCCCAAACAAGCGCCCCTGAACGAAGCCGGAGATACAGATTTTACAAAAGACTTTTTTGGCAAGGAAACAAACCTTACTGTTTCTGGTCAGTTGGAAGCCGAAACATACGCAATGGGACTGGGTAAGGTATACACATTCGGACCTACATTTCGAGCAGAAAACTCCAATACTTCTCGGCATTTGGCTGAGTTTTGGATGATTGAACCCGAAGTTGCTTTTTATCAACTCGATCAGAATATGGATTTGGCTGAAGACTTCATCAAATATGTGCTTCAGTATGTTGTCGACAATTGTGAGGACGATTTGGCATTTTTGGATCAACGCTTGTCGAATGAAGAAAAAACAAAACCACAAATCGAGCGACGACCAATGGGTTTGCTCGAACAAATTCGCTTTGTTGTCGACAATCAATTTGTTCGATTATCATACACTGAAGCCTTTGATATTTTGAGAAACTCAAAGCCAAACAAGAAGAAAAAGTTTAAGTTTCCTGTGGATGAATGGGGCGTTGACCTGCAAAGTGAGCATGAGCGCTACCTGGTCGAAAAACACTTTAAATGCCCTGTGATTTTGTTTGATTATCCTGCCAAAATCAAAGCATTTTATATGCGTCTTAATGATGACGGAAAAACTGTTCGTGCAATGGATGTGTTGTTTCCTGGCATTGGTGAGATGGTGGGTGGTGCACAGCGAGAAGAACGACTTGATGTGTTACAAAAACGAATATCTGAAATGGGCATTGAAGAAAAAGAACTCGACTGGTACTTGGATTTGCGCCGATTTGGAACAGCCCCTCATGCTGGATTTGGATTGGGATTTGAGCGTTTGGTTCAATTTGCAACAGGAATGTCCAACATCCGTGATGTGATTCCCTTTCCACGTACCCCCCAAAACGCATCCTTCTAAAACAGTTTTCATCTGACAAGGTTTTTGTACCTTTAGGATAGTAAAATAGTTATGTTAAAACAACAACTCAATTTAAAGCTTTCCCAAAAGCTATCGCCTCAGCAAATTCAGTTGATGAAACTGATTCAATTGCCCACACTTTCTTTTGAACAAAAACTACAACAAGAACTAGAGGAAAATCCAGCACTTGAAGCTGGAAAAGAAGCAACTGAAAATCAAGATTTTGACACCACGCAAGATGATGGTCACGATATCATTGAAACAGATATCAACGTCGATGAATATCTGAGTGATGATGAAATCCCCTCCTATCGCCTCAATACAAACAACCATAGCCATGATGATGATGACAAACAGGTGCCCTATGCCGCTGGTATTAGCTTTACCCAATTTCTGATGGATCAAATGCGAACATTTAGCATGGGTGAAACCGATAGTCAAATTGCGCAGTTTTTGATTGGCAGTATTGATGATACAGGATATATCCGAAGGAGCTTACTTGACATTGTCGATGATTTGGCTTTCACTGAAAACTTATATGTGGAAGAAAATCAGGTACAAAAAGTCCTCGAAAAAGTACAACAACTCGACCCAGCGGGTGTTGGTGCATTGGACTTGCAAGAGTGTTTGGCACTTCAACTGCAACGCAAATCTCAATCGCCTGAAGTTTCGCTTGCCTACAACATCATCAAGTTTCATTTTACACCATTTTCAAAAAAGCATTTTGATAAATTGATGAGAACACTAGGCATTGATGAAAATCAACTGAAAGATGCCATCGCTGAGATTGAAAAACTAAATCCAAAGCCGGGGGCTTCGTATGCATCATCAACCAAAATCAATAGTCATATCACTCCCGATTTTACAATTCGAATTGTAGAAGGCGAATTGCTACTCTCCCTAAATGGAAGGAATGCTCCTGAACTTCATGTTTCAGCCTCTTATAAAAATATGATGGAAGGCTATAAAGAGTCGGCTGTGAAAAGTAAAGAACAACAAGAAGCTGTTTTGTTTATCAAGCAAAAACTCGATGCTGCCAAATGGTTTATCGATGCAGTTAAGCAGCGAAACCACACCCTATTCATCACTATGAATGCAATCATGGATTATCAAAAAGACTATTTTTTGTCTGGTGATGAGCAAAAAATCAAACCAATGGTATTGCGTGATATTGCAGGCATTATTCAGATGGATATCTCAACAGTGTCCAGGGTCGCCAATAGCAAATACGTAGACACCCCTTATGGCACCCGACTGCTCAAATCTTTCTTCTCTGAAGGGATGACCAACAGTGAAGGAGAGGATGTGTCGTCTATAGAAATCAGAAAAGCCTTGGAAGATATCATTGCTTCGGAAGACAAAACGAGCCCTCTTACTGACGAGGAGCTGAAAAAAGAGCTCAATCAAAAAGGCTATCCAGTTGCCCGTCGCACTGTTGCCAAATACCGAGATATTATAGGAGCTCCTGTGGCACGATTGCGAAAAAAGCTGTAAAAAATCATTTTCTTCACTCTCCTTTCTACATCAATCTTTATGAAAGAACAGGATGTTTTAAGCAACTATTCGTAGGCAGTATAATAAATCTCCAATTGCAACCGAAGATCAGGGTTGCTGTGGTTTGGTCCTGCAAGAATCACACTCGTTGGTGTGCTGATTGTAGATTGTGGAACACTAAACTCTGTGGGAGAAATAACATTTGATATTTGACTGTTGATAAATGGCGCGCTCGCACTCAATCCAAGACGCACGTTTTCGAAGTCTGCAGACTCGCGAATGAGGTTGCTGATATGTTTAGTAATCACAAATTTATATGAAGTTACCTCGCCTTCGTCATCATATTGTGCAAGACCCCCAAAAGTTGTTTTGTTGTCTTCAGGATATGTGCCAGCACTTGCATCGATTGAAAAATCTTCAAGGGGTGAGCCATCACTCTCAGTATACAAGTACAAACGGTTGGGCAAATCTTTAATGCCCAATGCATTGATTTTCTGCTGGTCAACGTGTAAAATGAGATTGGCTTCATTGATCAGCCAAGGGTTTGCTTGAAGGTTTTCCAATTGCAATTGGCCATCAGCACCTGCAAATAAATCAATAGTCGAGAAAACACCTAACCCCCCTTTGAGGTATATGTTTTGTCCATCATCATTTCCACTTAAGGCTATTTCAACTTCGGAATCGGGTGGCGATTGTGTGATGGTATTAAATCTAACTCCTCCCAAGTTGATGCTAAAAATCGATGAACTGTCTTGAGAAACATAGTCATCTGCATTTGCTGCATCTCCACCATCACTAAGCGTTAGTTCTTTATAATCGTAATTTATTTTGATCTGCCCAGCCCCAAAATTGAGTTGCATCAGTAATGAGTTGGTTGGTTGCATATCGACCACAATTCCATTAAAATATTCTTGAAAACGATTGTTATCGATGATTACATCGTCCCCCTCTTTGTCAAGGATAAACTGCTGAAAAAAAGAGGTGTCTAAGGGGATTCTAACGCGTGGGGTCAGTCGTTGATCTACTTCAGTTGACTCATCAACATCATCAGTTTCAGGATCATCTTCTTTGAAATAAACGATTTCATTTAAATCAAGTGTTATTTTGTCATCAAACAAAATGCTTGAAGTCAATCCGTCTTGATCGAAGTCTTTATCAGAATAAAACATATTATCAGATTGAAAATTATTATTTGGATCAAGCGTCGATAAATAATAATCTAATTTTTTGACTTGAAAATGTAGCTCTTGATCAGTATCTCCGAACAAATAGTCAATTTCATAAACATTCGCTTCGTCATCTGGATTTATTGTTTCATCATCTTCCGCATCATTTAGACCATCTCCATCGGTATCGGGGTTGAGAGGATCGAGATTTCCAAACCTTGACTCTTCAGCGTCAGTGAGAGTATCACCGTCTGAGTCACTTTCGGGATCATCAGGGTCTGCGTCAAGGGAATCAATCACGCCATCACCATCACGATCGCGTTGATTGGTGTAGAATGGTATTTCCAACCAAACTTCTGTTACTGTTTCTTGCTCATCATGTGGATTCTTGTTGGTCGTTTCTGAGCTCACTCCATTAGTTTCGGTGTCTGGACTCATGCTTCCAAAAGTTCCAGTTGAACTTGTGGGTAAACTCAACTGAGTCGTAAAGCTAGCCTTGGTATTTCCAAAAACAGCATCCTCATACTCTCCCAAAGAAAAAAAAGACAGGTTGTCTGTTCGAACGACTTCAATCGACTTATGCTCAACTCTAACTGGGGCAGTTTCTTTTTCAATGACAAAAGTATCTGATGGAAGTAGCGATGCCCCCAAATCGTTGAATTCTTTTTCACAAGAGTAGACAAAAATTAAAATGGCAAATAACCCAGCGGATAATTTGAGATTCATTTCTCTTAATTGAGGATTTGGTTTGTGTAAAATTCTTTATAATCCTCCTCAAAATTTTCTTTGGAAGAGGAATGAAGTAGTGGTTTTTTGGAAGATAACATTTCTTTTTTCACACTTTTATTGACGTCATTGTCGGCAATAATCAATCCATCGGAATTGGCTATTGCATTTTTTGCTAAAGCAGAAAAATTAGGGGTTTTCAGACCTTTAGTCAACTCACCGTCAAGGCCATCAAAGGCTAATTTTTTGATCAAGTTAGATGAAAGAGGTTCTTCAAAAGGGGTATTGAAAATCGAAGAAATAACTTTGGTGTTGGCCAAAATTGGTTCATCTGTGTAATAATGCTTGCAATAAAGCGGCATCAGCATCGCAATCCAGCCTTGTACATGAATAATGTCGGGTGCCCAATTGAGTTTTTTGACTGTTTCGATCACACCTTTAGCAAAAAAAATCGCTCGTTCATCATTGTCCTTATACAGTTTTCCATTTTCATCTTTTTCCAACTGTCTTCCTTTGAAGTAGTCTTCGTTGTCGATGAAATAGACCTGCATGCGTTCTTTAGGAATAGAAGCAACCTTTATAATCAAAGGCATATCGATATCATTGATCACAAGATTCATACCTGAAAGTCGAATCACCTCATGCAACTGATGGCGACGTTCGTTGATCAAGCCATACTTTGGAATAAAAATTCGGGTTTGTCCACCAACCTCATTTACCATTTTAGGAAGAGAGAAGGTCATCGTTGATAAATTCGATTCAGGGAGATAAGGAACCACCTCAGATGAAACGAATAGGACTTTTTTATCTGTCATAAAATCCAAAGATTATTCTTTTTTGGAGTATGCGAAATTACGAAAATTATAACGAAGTTTGCCCATAATTCCTAACGGAAGGTGTTAAACTTTTCTAAATGCCAAAAGTCTTCACGCAAGAAGAGTTGCGTCTCTTTCAAAAAAACAACAACAATCGCAGTTGGGGTCTTATCCCTACTATGGGTTCTTTGCACCATGGGCATCTGAAACTTATCCAAAAATCACATGATGAAAATGCTGTGACATTTGTTAGCATTTTTGTCAATCCAACGCAGTTTGATTCCAAAAAAGACTTAGACAGCTATCCATTAACAATCGATGCTGATGTTGAGAAAATACATGCGATATACCCAAACATCTGTGTTTTTATCCCTAGTGTTGAAACCATTTATCCAGATGGTACTAAAGCAAAAAAATACGCCTTACAAGGGTTGGACAAACCCATGGAGGGAATGTATCGCCCTGGGCATTTTGATGGTGTTGCTACAGTAGTTGAACGTTTGTTTACACTCGTTAAACCTGATGTTGCTTATTTTGGTCAAAAAGATTTTCAACAATTACAAATTGTTTCTCTTTTGGCAAAACCATTGGAGATTGAGATTCGAAGTCTGCCAACCGTTCGCGAAGCCAATGGACTTGCCATGAGCTCTCGCAACAGTCGCTTATCTGACGAAGGTAGAGAAAGTGCAAATCAGATTTATGAGACTTTACAAATGGTCAAATCCAATTTTTCCTCCCTTACTATAAATGAATTAAAAACGATGGCTATTCAAAAATTATCCGAAACCCCTCGAATGGAGCTAGAGTACTTCGAAATCGTAGCAGAACACAACTTGAATGTAGTACAATCAAAGTTAAAAGGGGTGTCTTATCGTGCCTTTGTTGCTGTTATTGTTGAAGGCGTCCGTTTGATTGATAATATCTCTCTCAATTAAGTATATTTACAGCATGACAATCGAAGTTCTTAAATCCAAAATTCATCGTGTTACCGTCACTGGTGCAGAGCTGGATTATGTGGGCAGCATTACAATCGATCCTGTTTTGATGGATGCTGCAGATTTGATTGCAGGTGAGAAGGTTAATGTTGTCAATGTAAACAATGGTGAACGCCTAGAAACCTATATCATTGAAGGGGTGAAAAACAGTGGTGAAATTACTCTCAATGGCCCTGCTGCTCGTAAAGCCCAAAAGGGAGATATCGTTATCATCATTAGCTATGCCCAAATTAACGTAGAAGAGGCTAAAAACTTTGATCCTAAAATTATCTTCCCCAACACAAAGACCAATACCCTACAATAATTTTGTCTAAACCCTTCGTTTCCGCATTACGCAACATGATTCCACCAGTCATTGGTGTTTTTCTCATCTACTACTCACTAAGCTCAATAACTGCAGATCAACGCTCACAGATTTCGTCAACGATTTTGCAAGCGCACCCCTTACCCATTTTGATTTCTTTCGTTTTTGGTGTTATGAGTCATCTGTCGCGTGCATACCGATGGAAATATCAACTCAACCCCTTGGGTTATCATCCAAAATTTATAAATCTCATAGGTTCGGTACTGGTCAATTATCTGTCAAACTTGGGCATACCTCGTTCAGGAGATGTTCTTCGAGTGACAGTCATATCTGCCTACGAAAAAATTCCTTTTTCCAAAGGAGTGGGAACAGTGATTAGCGAACGAGTCATCGATCTTGTCATCATGTTGTTGCTCGTCTTTTCAGCAATCTACATGGGTGGAGATTGGGTTAAAGCTGAACTCAATAGTTCATCAAGACTCCTCATGAGTTTTTGTATCATCATGGTGCTGGTTGTTGCTATTATGGTATTTCCTTTTCTGATCAATAGCGATCGATTTCCTTTTTTGGCTCTTATAAAAAGCTTTTTCATCAACATCTATAAAGGCATTTTATCGATTGGTTCCGTTTCCAATGCGTATGCTTTTTGGGCACATACCATTTTTATTTGGGTGATGTATATCATGATGTTTTGGGTGATTCAGTTTTCATTACCCCTTTCAGCCACTCTCGGACTCGAAGTTATCCTTGTAGGTTTTGTTGCAGGAGGGCTTTCGATTGCTGTCACCAATGGCGGAATTGGATTGTATCCACTTGCAGTTGCAGCAGTACTCAACCACTATGGTATGTCCTATGAAATGGCGCTTGCCTATGGGTGGATTGCATGGTCGACCCAAACCATTATGATTCTCACTTTTGGTGGTTTATCTTTTGCCTTTTTGCCTGTTGTCAACAGAAAAAAATAAGTATCTTTCGGAAGACGATGGTGAAAGTAAAAACAGCTTTTTTTTGTAAAAACTGTGGCACACAGTATAGTAAGTGGCAAGGGCAATGCCATGCTTGTAAAGAATGGAATACGATAGCAGAAGAGATTTTGCAAAAATCAAAAACCGAACCTTGGCAAGCACCCAAAGAGTCACAAGCAAGCATCCCAATTCCAATTGAAGAGGTCTCTGAAAGTCAACAAGAGCGCCTGGCGACAAAAGATGCAGAACTCGATCGAGTTTTGGGAGGAGGAGTGGTGCCTGGGTCGTTGGTATTATTGGCTGGAGAACCTGGAGTTGGTAAGTCCACACTGCTGCTCCAACTGGCATTGGAAGTCAACTACCCAACACTCTACGTTTCAGGTGAGGAAAGCTTGACACAAATTAAGTTGCGAAGCAATCGAATGAGCAGTGGAAATTCACAATGTTATTTACTCAACGAAACCAATGTGGAAAACATCCTTGCACAAGCACAAAAACTCAAACCCAAACTTTTGATTGTCGATTCCATTCAGACCTTGCAAACCAATTTAATTGACAGTGGTGCTGGAAGTGTATCACAAGTGAGAGAATCCACTTCCTTGCTACAGCGATTTGCCAAGCAGGTGAATCTCCCCATTTTTGTTGTTGGTCACATCACTAAGGATGGAATGATTGCAGGTCCCAAAATTCTTGAGCATATGGTCGATGTGGTCTTGCATTTTGAAGGGGATCGAAATTATATGTATCGTATTTTGCGTACGCCCAAAAATCGCTTCGGCTCGACCTCAGAGTTAGGGATTTATGAAATGGAATCCAAAGGACTTCGCGTTGTAGAAAATCCCAGTGAATTATTGATTTCCTCAACAAGTCGCAATCAAAGTGGTCATGCAATTGCAGCCACTCTCGAGGGAATGCGGCCCATGTTGATTGAATGTCAAGCCCTTGTGAGCTCTGCAGTCTATGGCACCCCACAGCGAAGCACCACTGGCTTTAATGTAAAACGACTAAATATGTTGTTGGCAGTTCTCGAAAAACGGGCAGGTTTCAAACTGGGTTCAAAAGATGTCTTTCTCAACCTTGCAGGAGGCATTCGGATTGAAGATCCTGCACTAGACCTTGCAGTAGCTTCTGCCATACTGTCGAGTAGTTTGGACGTGGTGGTTCCTGAAAAATATTGCTTTGCTGCTGAAGTAGGCCTTTCGGGAGAGTTGCGCAATGTTCCACGAGTGGAGCAGCGTATGCAAGAAGCCGAAAAACTTGGGTTCAAAACACTAATCGTAGCTCAAAAAAGTAAACTCCCAAGCTCTAAACTCGAAATTATTGCACTTGATAACATTCGTGGATTGGTGGACCTGTTGTTTTAAGGCGCTGGATTTGAAAACTGCTTGTGAACAAAATCGATTTCTTCGAGGATTTCGTCTGATAAAGTCAGTGATGCCGATGCGATATTTTCTTTGAGTTGTGGCATCGTCGTCGCACCTATGATATTGGAGATAACAAAAGGTTGGTCGGTGACAAAGGCCAAGGACATTTGCGCCAGTGACAAGCCATGTTTTTCAGCAATGGCAGCATAAAGCTCAGTCGCTTGTAGGGACTCATCACTGTTGTATCGTGCCATTCTTGGAAACAACTGAAGACGGCTATTTTTAGGGAGTTTTCCGCCGCGATATTTTCCCGACAAAATCCCAAAGGCCATAGGCGAATAGGCCAACAAACCCAGCTGCTCACGATGAGCAACTTCGGCATTGCCCACTTCAAACTTGCGATTGAGAAGCGAATAGGGATTCTGAATAGTTTTTATTCGAGGAAGGTCTTTGAATTCCGATAGCGCAATGTATTTCATCGCACCCCAAGGAGACTCATTCGACAGTCCAATATGTCTGATTTTACCTGATTTGATGAACTGGTGTAAGGTGTGTAAAATCTCTTCAAAATTTTCCTTCCACTCTTCATTCTCTTGCTGGACATACCCTAATGTTCCAAAAAAATTGGAATTGCGCTCTGGCCAGTGCAACTGGTATAAATCAATGTAGTCGGTCTTGAGTCGTTGCAAACTCCCATCCAATGCCTGCTGGATGCTGTCCGGCGAAAATCCAGTGCTGCGAATATGTGCTGTATAAGCACCTGGCCCTGCTATTTTGGTTGCCAAAACCACCTGTTCGCGATTGTTTCGAGCAGCAAACCAATTGCCAATGATGCGTTCTGTTTCTGCATAGGTGTCGGCATTTGCTGGCACTGGATACAATTCTGCTGTGTCAAAGAAATTTACCCCCTCTGAAAGAGAATAATCCATTTGATCAAAACCCTCATCTTGGGTGTTTTGATTACCCCAAGTCATGGTGCCTAAACAGATTTTACTCACACGGACGTCCGAGTGAGGTAAAGTGGTGTATTTCATAAATCCATATTCAAAGTGACGCCAACAGGACAGTGGTCAGAATGGACAGCTTGGGGAAGGATAAAAGCTCTTTCGATATATTTTGTCAAAGGCTCTGAAACCATCGCATAGTCAATGCGCCATCCCTTGTTGTTGGCACGAGCATTGGCGCGGTAGCTCCACCAACTATAATGATGGGGGTCGTTGTTGAGATACCGAAAAGAATCGGTGAAGCCTTGTTGGATAAAAGCATCCAACCATGTGCGTTCTTCTGGCAAAAAACCAGAAACTTTGGCATTTCGCACAGGATCATGAATATCGATGGCTTCGTGGCAGATATTATAGTCTCCGCAGATCACCAAATTGGGATATTCGCTTTTGAGTTCATTTATATAAGTCTGAAAGTCATCCATATAGGTAAACTTAAACGCCAAACGTTCAGGATTCGTTCCAGAGGGCAGGTATAAGCTCATAACTGATACCTCGTCGAAATCGACACGGAGGTTTCGCCCTTCGTTGTCCATATAGCCAATGCCTGTACCATAAGCAACGTCCTTGGGTTTTTGTTTGCACAATAATGCTACCCCACTGTACCCCTTTTTTTGGGCTGGATACCAATAATTGTGATGATATCCTAATTCTTCAAAAACACTTGGGTCAAACTGTTCGGGAGTGGCTTTGATTTCTTGTAGGCAAAGGACATCGGGGGAAGCTGCTTGTAACCAAGCTAAAAAATCTTTGCGCAGTGCAGCACGGATGCCATTGACGTTATAGGAGATGATCTTCATGATTGCAAAAATACAAAGTCATGATACAATTTTATATTTTTGTTTTAATCTTAAACTAAAAAAATGAAAAGAATACTATCATTTGCATGCATATTTTTTATTCTTGTTGTAGTGAACGCCCAAGAACAAAAAGTTCCAGCTATTCCTGAAGTACCTTCAATTACTGAAGAGCAAGAAGAGGAAAAGGTAGTCAAAGTTGAAATTGTTAAAAACACCTCTTTTGAAGCCGCTGATTCTTTTGGAAACAACGAGATCAGAGTCAACTTTTTTGACTTGCTTGTTCTCCCTGGTTTCCATGGGTATTACGAAAAAATTATCGATGAAAACTCCAGCTATGGAACAGGGCTATTTATCAATTTTTCTGACAATCTCAGTTCTGATGTCGTACATCGTCGTTTTGCGATTTCACCTTATTACAGACTTTATTTTTTAAACCGAAAAGATTATGGTGCCAAGGGGCTTTTTGTGGAGTTGTTTAGTTCTTTTGCCTCTGCAAAAAATATGAATGATGACAATCTCTACGATGTCATTTATGATGACTTTGATGATCGGGACAACATCTTTCGCGTTTCAGTCGGTGCTACGATAGGTCGGAAATGGATTACCCGGTCTGGGTATACTTTTGAGCCTTTTATCGGAGTTGGCAGATATTTGGATAGTCAGGATTCAAATGGCGATAACCCTGAAGCTCATCTTCGATTGGGGTTTTCCATCGGGAAGAGATACTAATCTTTAAGATTTGTCAACCAATTTTTGAAATTCAATTTTGAGTCAAGCAATTGGGGTAACTCTTTAGTGGTCACCCGAATCTGCACCATGGAGTCTCTTTCGCGTAAAGTAACAGTTTGATCTTCCAAGGTTTGGTGATCAACCGTTACACAGTATGGTGTTCCAAGTGCGTCTTGTCGTCTGTATCGACGCCCAACCGCATCTTTCTCATCATAAGCCGTCGAGTAATCCCATTTTAAATCCGCAACCAAATCACGAGCAAGATCTGGCAAACCATCCTTTTTTACCAAGGGTAAAATGGCAACCTGCGTGGGGGATAAAACGGCGGGTAATCGCAATACCGTCCGTGAGTTGCCATCCTCAAGTTGCTCTTCTTGTAAGCTATGAGAAAGCACCGCCAAAAACATTCGATCCAGTCCAATTGAGGTTTCCAACACATAGGGCGTATAGCTTTCGTTGCGCTCGGGGTCAAAATATTGTAGCTTTTTACCCGCGTACTTTTCATGGCTACCCAAGTCAAAATCCGTACGGGAATGGATCCCCTCTAGTTCTTTGAATCCAAACGGAAATTTAAACTCAATATCACAGGCAGCATCGGCATAGTGTGCCAGTTTTTCGTGATCGTGAAATCGATAGTTTTCCTCACCCATCCCCAATGATAGGTGCCAATTGAGACGGGTTTTTTTCCAATGGTCATACCACTCTTTTTGCGTCCCCGGAGGGATAAAAAATTGCATCTCCATTTGCTCAAACTCTCGCATGCGAAAGATAAACTGACGTGCTACAATTTCGTTGCGAAATGCCTTACCGGTTTGGGCAATCCCAAAGGGGATTTTCATGCGTCCGGATTTTTGTACATTCAAAAAGTTTACAAAAATCCCCTGGGCTGTTTCTGGGCGTAGGTAGAGATCGGTCGCATGATCGGCAGAAGCACCTAGCTTGGTGCCGAACATTAAGTTGAATTGCTTGACATCCGTCCAGTTTTTTGAACCAGAAAACGAGCATACGATTTCCAATTCTTCGATTAGTGCTTTGACGTCGGCAAGGTCTTCCGCTTCTAAAGACTTGGCCATTCGAGCACTGATGACAGCTGCTTTTTCTCGATAGCCAACCACACGAGGATTGGTCGATAAAAACTGCTCCTTGTCAAAAGCATCCCCAAATCGTTTGGCAGCTTTCTTGACTTCTTTTTCGATTTTACCCTCAAGTTTAGCAATATAGTCCTCAATTAACACATCGGCACGATAGCGTTTTTTGGAATCTTTATTATCAACCAATGGGTCGTTAAAAGCATCTACGTGCCCCGAAGCTTTCCAAGTTGTAGGATGCATAAAAATGGCAGCATCTAGTCCAACAATATTATCGTTTAGTTGCACCATGGATTTCCACCAATAATTACGAATATTATTTTTAAGCAGCACGCCCTGTTGCCCATAATCATATACTGCACTCAGCCCATCATAAATATCGCTAGATGGAAAGACGAAGCCATATTCTTTGGCATGGGCAATCACTTTTTTGAACTGGTCAGTTTCAGCCATGGCGCAAAAATAAGCTTTCTTTTGTAAATTTAATGACACCACTCGTATACTATTTTGATGGCTTGCAACAGACCCTTACGACTAAATATTATCTCGGATATCATTGGGCTATACTTCTAAAACCGTGTTCAATCTATTTTCTGTGAGGGAACTACAAACAACGTATTCCTTAGTACTGAAAATAGTCGTTTCTTTGTAACTGATGAAGCATAGATTTTCAATTCTTTTGTGGGGATTTATCACACTGCTATTTGTCCAATGTGCCAAGCGTGGAAATCCCACTGGCGGGCCTGTAGATGAAACCCCACCTTTGTTGCTGCGTGCTGATCCAACGCTAAACACAACTAATTTCAATAAAGAAAGAATTCGTTTGTATTTTGATGAATATGTAAAACTCAAAAAGCTAAAGGATCAACTTATTGTTTCGCCACCACTTGACCCAGCTTCATATATAATTTCACCACAAAGCACTGCTGCCAAGTATGTGCAAATCGAACTCATGGATACGCTACGTCCAAACACGACCTATAATTTCAATTTTGGACAAAGCATCGTCGATAACAACGAAGGAAATCCATATCCATACTTTCGATATGTCTTTTCCACAGGTGATTATGTAGATTCGCTTCAGGTGCGTGGTGTGATTGGCAATGCCTTAGGACGAGAGGCAAAAAACTTTGTATCTGTCATGCTCTATGCAGTGGATAGTACATATAACGACTCGATTATTTATCAGCAACCCCCAAACTATTTGACCAATACATTGGACAGTTTGGAGGTCTTTGAAATTGGCAATGTTCGCGCTGGACGTTATTTGCTTATTGCGCAAAAAGACATCGCCAACAATTACACCTTTGATCAAAACGCTGATGATATTGGTTTTATCAATGATTTTATCGATCTGCCAACAGATAGTCTCTTTTATTTGGACTTGTTTAGAGAAAAGACCGATTTTTCTGTAGGGCGAACGTTTCAAGCAAGTCAAAATCGAATTGGGATAGGTTATTTTGGCGACCCCACTGGTCTTAAAGTTTTGCCGATAAATCTCCCAGATAGCGTACAAACTGTTCAGTCGTTTGACAAAGAATCTGACACCCTTTATGTTTGGTACAAGCATCTTTCGGCTGACTCTTTGCAATTTGATATCAGTCGTGATAAACTCAAAGTTAAAAGTACTCATCATATACGAAAAGCTGAATTAGACTCTCTTACAATCTCTTCCACAATTAAAGGGGTTTTACATTTAGCTGACACCCTTCGCATTGAGACCGCCACGCCCATTTTAACGATTGATAAATCACGTATCAACTTACGCGATCGTGACTCTATCCCTGTTCCCTTTGATGTTTCTGTTGAAGACCCACATCGGGTTCTCTTTGACTTTGATATCCTACCAAATGAAAACTATCAATTGGATGTATTTCCAGGTGCAATTACTGATTTTTTTGGTGAAGTCAATGACAGTTTACAACTGGCGTTGCGCACCAAAAAACCTGCTGACTATGGGAGTATTTATCTTCAACTTGTAGGCGTACCCAGTTACCCGGTTATCGTACAGCTTAAAGACGAAAACGAAAATATTATTCGTAGTTTACCTTTAGTAGCGCCGCAAAGGCGTGTTGTTTTTTCCAATCTACAACCAAAAAAATACTATGTGCGGTTGATTGTCGACGAAAACAAAAATGGGAAATGGGATACTGGTCGTTTTCTCGATCGGCGTGCACCTGAAAAGGTGTACCATCACGAGCCCCTTCTCGACGTGCGTGCCAATTGGGAATTGAAGGAAAGGTTTATTCTAGAGTAAAGGCATCTCTGTCTTCCAAAAATGGGAGTTTTTCTTTAGTTGCTACTAGTTTCGATTTATCGAGCACAACATGGGTTAGGAACTGGTTTTTATCTGCGATTCCTTTACAATCACCCAAGGAGTTATAGGCAGCAGAATGTCCTGGATAATCTAATCGATACGCATCCCGACCAATGCGATTAACCCCAATTGAATAGGCCATATTTTCGATTGCACGAGCGCGCAAAAGTGTGTCCCAAGCTTGTATACGAGCAGCTGGCCAATTGGCCACACAAATCAGTAAATCATAATCGTCGTTGCTGCGACAAAAGACTGGAAAGCGCAAGTCATAGCAGATGATTGGGCGAATGTTCCAACCAAAATATTCGAATGTAACAGCCTTTGTTCCTGCCGCATACAAGCGTGCCTCGCCCGAGGGTGTATAAGGATGATATTTGTCATAGGTATTTATATAACCATCGGGGTATATAAAGAAAAATCGGTTGTAAAAATTTTGATTCTCTCGAATTACCAAACTACCACAAACTGCTGCATTATGCTTTTTTGCTTGTTGTTGCATCCATTTGACCGATGAACCATCAGAGGCTTCTGCAACTTGGTCGGGTGTCATCGTAAATCCAGTTGCCCAAGTTTCCGGAAGAACAATGAGTTGAACACTTTTCTGTAACTGATTTAGATGTTCAGCAATCAACTCTTGATTGGCTAAAGGGTCATGCCAAATAATATTGGGTTGTACTAAAACAGTGTGTAGGGTTTGCATGGGAAAGGTTCTAGTGATTACCCCTTCACATTGGCCGACAGATATTCTCTGTTCATACGGGCAATGTTTTCCAGTGAAATTCCTTTGGGGCATTCCACCTCACAAGCCCCAGTATTTGTACAGTTTCCAAAGCCCTCTTCATCCATTTGTTTGACCATATTTATTACCCGATCTGTTGCTTCAACTTGCCCTTGTGGAAGTAAGGCATATTGTGAAACCTTCGCAGAAACAAACAACATGGCAGAGGCATTTTTACAGCTCGCTACACAAGCCCCACAACCAATACAAGTGGCTGCATCAAAGGCCTTATCAGCATCTGCTTTTTCAATTGGTGTTGCATTGGCATCTTGGGTGTTTCCAGAAGTATTGATAGAAACAAAACCACCAGCATGCTGAATTCGATCAAAGGCAGTACGATCAACAACTAAGTCCTTGATCACAGGAAAAGTTTTTGCACGAAAAGGCTCGATATGGATGGTGTCACCATCTTTAAATTTTCGCATGTGCAATTGGCAAGTCGTGACTAAGCGATCAGGTCCGTGGGCTTCGCCATTGATAAACATCGAGCACGAACCACAGATACCCTCTCGGCAGTCGTGGTCAAAAGCAACCGGATCAATCCCTTGATCCATCAATTGTTCGTTGAGCACATCCATCATCTCTAAAAAGGACATATCAGGAGACACGCCTTTCAATGAATAGGTTTGCATACTACCTTTTGCAGTGGCACTTTCTTGTCGCCAGATTTTTAATGTTAGTTTCATTGTTACTTGTATGAACGTGTTTTCAATTCGATGTTTTCATAAGCCAAATCCTCTTTATGCAGTTTGGCTTTACTCGGTTCTCCTTTGTATTCCCATGCAGAGACAAACGTAAAGTTTTTATCATCTCGGAGTGCTTCACCCTCAGGTGTTTGGGATTCTTCTCGGAAGTGACCTCCACAAGATTCTGTTCGTTCCAAGGCATCTTTAGCAAAGAGTTCGCCCAACTCCAAAAAGTCTGCTACTCGAAGGGCTTTAGCCAATGGCTCATTAAATGAATCGGCAGTGCCAGGCACAAAAACATCTTTATAAAACTCTTCTCGCAGTGCTTTGACTTCTGCTATGGCTTCTTCAAGTCCTTTTTTGTTGCGTGACATTCCACATTTGTTCCATATGATTTTTCCGAGTTTTCGATGGAAATAATCAACCGTTTTTGTTCCCTTGTTATTGATAAAAGCATCGATTTGTGCTTGCACATTAGACTCTGCTTTTTCAAATTCAGAGTTGTCGGTAGAGATTGATCCTGTACGAATATCATCTGCCAAATAATCGCCAATGGTGTATGGCAATACAAAATAACCATCTGCCAAGCCCTGCATCAACGCAGAAGCACCAAGTCGGTTGGCTCCATGATCAGAAAAGTTGGCCTCCCCTATCGCAAAGCAACCTGGCACTGTCGTCATCAGGTTGTAATCAACCCAAACACCACCCATGGTGTAGTGAACAGCAGGGTAGATCATCATAGGGGTTTCGTAAGGGTTTTGATCAACAATTTTTTCATACATCTGAAACAAGTTGCCATATTTGGCTTTGATGACTTGTTTGCCAAGTTTTTGAACAAGTGCATTGTCGTTTTCTTCCAGTCCTTTGACGTGTGCTTTTTCTTTACCATATCGCTCAATGGCTGCAGCAAAATCTAAAAAAACAGCTTCTCCTGTTTTGTTAACCCCGAAGCCTTCATCGCATCGTTCTTTGGCTGCTCGAGATGCAACATCTCGTGGGACAAGATTTCCAAAAGCAGGATAGCGACGCTCGAGATAATAGTCTCGATTATCCTCTTCCAAGTCTGTTGGTTTGAGGCGTCCTTCACGAATCGCCTTTGCGTCTTCTTTTTTCTTGGGTACCCAAATCCGTCCATCGTTTCGCAACGACTCCGACATCAGTGTCAATTTGGACTGGTGATCGCCAGAAACAGGGATACAAGTTGGGTGGATTTGTGTAAAGCAAGGATTAGCAAAATAAGCCCCTTGCTTGTGAATTTTCCAGGCTGCAGTGACATTACTCCCCATCGCATTGGTTGATAAATAGAACAGGTTTCCATAACCCCCTGATGCGATCACAACAGCATGTGCAGCATGTCTTTCGATTTCGCCAGTGACCAAGTTACGAGTGATAATTCCTCTAGCCTTGCCATCGACTTTGACAAGGTCGAGCATCTCATGTCGACTGTACATTTTTATTTTTCCGCGTCCAATCTGACGATTCATGGCTGAATAGGCCCCGAGGAGCAACTGCTGACCAGTTTGTCCTTTGGCATAAAAAGTTCTTGAAACGAGTACTCCCCCAAAGGAACGATTGTCGAGCAAACCACCATAATCCCTCGCAAAGGGAACGCCTTGTGCGACACATTGATCAATGATATTTGCAGAGACTTCTGCCAATCGATACACGTTTGCTTCTCTCGATCGATAGTCCCCCCCTTTTACAGTGTCGTAAAACAAGCGATGGACTGAGTCTCCATCTCCTTGATAATTTTTGGCTGCATTGATTCCTCCTTGTGCAGCGATAGAGTGTGCCCGACGTGGCGAGTCTTGAAAACAAAATGCCTTAACATTGTATCCCAATTCGGCTAAGGTAGCGGCAGCAGACCCTCCTGCCAAACCAGTTCCCACAACAATCACATCGATCAATCGCTTGTTCGCTGGGCTCACCAAACGAATGTTATTTTTATGATTTGTCCATTTATCAGCTATTGGACCTTGAGGAATTTGTGCGTTAAGTTTGGTCATGTTAGTGATTTAAAAAATGAAAAATCGCAATAAAAGCAAAGCCAGCGGGAATCCCAATTGCATAGACCTTCCCAAGAGATTTCACGACTGGGATATATTTGTTGTTAAAGCCCATGGACTGAAAGGCAGATGAAAAGCCATGGGAGAGGTGAAGCGCTAAAAAAACAAAGGAAATCACATAGAGAATTACTCGTGTGAGGTCTTCAAACTTATGCACCAACTCCTCGTAGTATCGATCAGGATTTTTAGGTAAAACCTCGATGTATTTATAATTTATTTCAGGCACCCAAAAGTCGTAAAAGTGCAAGGCGAGAAAGGCAAGTACTGTACCCCCCGAAATCAGCATATTTCGAGAAACCCAACTCGCATTTGTACTTCCTTTGTACACTACATAGCTAGTCCCTCTTGCGCTGCGATTTTGAATGTCTAGGATAAAGCCCATGACAAAATGAAAAATGACTCCGAAAATCAAAATGGGTTGAAGGACAAACTGCACGATGGCGTTGGTCCCCATAAAATGAGAAAACTGATTGAAGATGCTTTCACTAAAAACAGAAGTGATATTGATTGCAAAGTGCTGGAGCAAAAACAGTATTAAAAATAAACCTGATAATGCCATCGCAAACTTTCGAAGTATAGTAGAAGACAGGACAACCCCCATAGTTTTTGACTAAATGTTAATGCAAAATTAGGTGCTACACGTTTGAAAGCCAAAGGTTTTTGATGATTTTGAATGATTCTATAAAGCTTGACCTGAATTGCCTGTTTTTTACTCAAAATCGTTGAGACAACATCAAACAAATTATTCGATTGTTAAGGTGCTGATTTGTTTGTCATTCCACAGCAATTTGTAACTCCCTTTTGGCAAATAGGTCTTCTCATCATCAGAAGCTGTGAGATTGACTTTATGCTTGCGGCTGTACTTGTTGACTTGGTCTTCCATAAAATATAAATCATAAGGAATCGATTGAAGACCTGTTGTTAGTTCGATGTCTTCTTCATAAACAACAACATCTTTTTCTGAAGTCAACTGCCATTTGCCTGTGGTAGGATTAGCAGCATAAAACATCCAAGAAAAATTTGGTGTGATTGCCTCAGACCAAACCCTATACTTAGTTCCCCAATTTTTTCTATTCTTGACTGCCTTTGGTTGGACGACAGACACTTGTTGTCGGACCAAAGACTCCAAAGCCTGAATTGGCTCCAATTCGAGCTGGTAAATCGAACGTCCATGTGTACCAATCAACAAGTCGTTGTCTCGTTCCTGAACAAATAAATCGTGAACTGCTACACGTGGAAAATCAGCATCAAACATATGCCAGCTCAACCCGCGATCAATGGTCACAAACAATCCATTGTCTGTTCCTACATATAAGATATCAGCGCTGGTGTGGTCTTCTCGAATTACATTAACTGGAGAAAGTGGAAGTCCCTTTGCTAGACTTCGCCATGACTGACCCATGTCGTCGGACACATATACATAGGGTGTAAAATCATCCCATCGATACCCATTAAGGGTAGCATACACTCGAGAGGGAAAATGCTTTGAAAATTGTACGCGACTCACCCAAAGTTCTTGCGGCAAATCGTCGCTGATGCGCTGCCAAGAGGCGCCACTGTCTGTAGAGATATGAATGTGGCCATCATCTGAACCAACAATTATAGTTCCAAACTTAAATCGAGACTCGTCAATAGTTGTTAGTGTTCCGTATGGGACATTTCCTTTTTTCCTTCCACTTGTCAAATCTTTTGAGATTGTGTTGTAATCATCGCCGCGATTGAGTGATCGGTGGAGTTTATTACTCCCAAAATAAAGAATATCATTGTTGTGAGGAGATAACAAAATGGGTGTTTGCCAATTAAACCTCAGTGGTGCTTCACCAAGCTTGTGTTTGGGTTGGATGTTTGTGCGCTTATTGGTTTCACGATTGATTCTGAAATAATTCCCAAACTGATAGCCAGCATAAACAACATCTGCATTTTCTTGATCCACCTGAATTTGCATGCCATCACCACCCATAATTCCAGTCCAATTGTTGTGCCCATACTGATTCCAAGATACACTTTCACGACTGGTATGTGGGGCTTCCCAAACGCCATTGTCTTGCAACCCACCATAAACATGGTAAGGGGTTTGTTGGTCGGCATAAACTGTATAAAATTGACCCACTGAGGGTTGGTTGTTTTTAATCCAGTTTTGGCCACCATCATAACTTATATTGACTCCGCCATCATTGCCATTGATCAGGTGTTTGGGGTTGTTGGGGTTTATCCACAAGGCATGATGATCGACGTGCGCATTGGGTGCATCAATGCTTTCAAATGTTTGCCCCCCATCTGATGAAGTCAACATGGGAACACCATATATATAGATACGATTGGCGTCTGTGGGTGTCACATGAATCATCCCAAAATAATAACCATAGCTATAGTACAAATCATCGAGGTAGTCCTTGTGGGTTTTGACCCATGTTCGACCACCGTCTTCCGAACGAAAGACTTGCGCCCCAACAACTGGGGTGTCAAACAAGTCGCTATTGGCATCGCTTAAATAAAGTGATAAATCAGATGGTTTTAGCTTTCCGTCTTGAATAGCAGTGCGTATGCTTTTAGCTGTGTGCTCTTTTGGAAAATTATTCTCTTTTAAAAATTCAGTCAGCAGTTTTTGATCGACTGCAAAAAAACCCTCCAAGGACATGCTTTCAAAGTCTTGTTTGGTCAATGACTGTTTTACTTTACCTTCTCTTGGCCTTCGATCTTGGTTATCAACGATTGCATAAATGGTTTTCACATCATAAGCAGCAATTCCTATGCGTCCAACGCCTTTCCCCTGGGGGAAGCCACTTTGGGATGAGCTGATAAGCTTCCAACTATTGCCACTGTCTGTGCTTTTATAAATACCTGACCCTGTGCCACTACCAACAAAATCCCATGCCTTTCGATCTTTTTCCCATGCAGCAGCGTATTGAACTACAAAGTTTTCTGGTGCAACACTGATTTCGATAATTCCAACTGGGTCTTGTAGTGTAAGTGTTTGCTTCCAGGTTTTTCCGCCATCATTGGTTTTGTAAATCCCACGAGCGCTATCACTTGAGTACAAATGTCCAGTTACTCCAACAATAACCTCGTTGGGATCAGTGGGATTGATTTCGATTTTGCCAATATGATGAGAATCTGCCAAGCCAATGTGTTGCCAAGACGCTCCTTTGTCCATCGATTTGAGAATACCAATCCCTGCATAGGACGAGCGAGAGGAGTTGTTTTCCCCCGTGCCAACATAAATCGTATGTGTGGGCCAGTGCACTGCGATGTCGCCGATGTTTTGGGTTGGGCTATTATCCATGACAGGCTGAAAGGTTGTGCCATTGTTATTGGTGTACCACAATCCGCCTGAAGCATACCCAACATAAAACTCATGGGGTGCATTGGGATTGACGTCGATATCTGTGACTCGACCACTCATCACACTGGGGCCGATGTTGGTGAGTGGAAGTTTCGCAACAAGTGATGTGCTGACCAAACGATCAAGGTCGTTTGTAGAGTTCATCAACTCCTGTTCAGGTGTGGCAGTGGGTTGTGCAAAAACAGTTGCCAGTGCTAATAAAAAAAATAACAGCTTCATGTTAAGAATTTTACTGTGAAGATAAATTTTTTTTACTTTACCATATGAAATACAACAGCCTACATCATAGTGTCTTTGCGCAACATCGTCAGCGTTTTATGGCACAACTCAAGCCAAATAGCATTGCAGTGTTTAACTCAAACGACATTTACCCTGTCAGTGCAGATAGCACCTTGCCCTTTGCACAGCACCGAGATTTGTTTTACCTCACAGGGATCGACCAAGAAGAAACCATTTTGGTTCTATGCCCAGACGCCAAAGATCCCACTTTGCGGGAGGTCGTGTTTGTTCGAGAAACCAATGCCCATATCGCTGTATGGGAAGGCCATAAACTTACCCAAGCCCAAGCAACTCAAGTGTCGGGAATTGCGACTGTGAAGTGGACGAGCGAATTTGAATCACATTTTTTGGCACTTATAAAAGAAGTCGAACACATATATATCAATACCAACGAGCATTATCGTGCCAAGGTCGAAACCCAAACGCGTGAAGATCGATTTATTGAGTGGTGTAAAAGCAAATATACAACACACAACTATGAAAAAAGCAATTTGATTTTACAAGATCTGCGAGCTGTGAAGGATCCAGAAGAAATTGAACATATACAAACTGCATGTGAAATCACTGAAAAAGGTTTTCGACGTGTGTTGGACTTTGTCAAACCAGGGGTTTGGGAGTATGAAATTGAGGCTGAATATGCGCATGAATTTCTTCGCAATCGTTCAAAGGGCTTTGCCTACACTCCCATCATTGCTTCAGGTGCCAATGCAAATGTGTTGCATTATATCGAGAACAACCAACAGTGTAAAGCAGGCGATCTGCTGCTGATGGATGTGGCTGCTGAGTATGGCAACTACTCTTCGGATATGACGCGTACGATTCCTGTTTCAGGTCGATTCACCAAGCGACAACGCGATGTATATGATGCTGTTTTGCGAGTCAAAAACGAAGCTACCAAACGACTTGTTCCAGGTGCTTATTGGAAAGCATACCATGTGGAAGTGGGCGAATTGATGACTGCTGAATTGTTGGCATTAGGGCTATTGGATAAGGCTGATGTACAAAACCAAACCGACAAAAAACCTGCTTATAAAAAATACTTTATGCATGGCACTTCCCACCATTTGGGCCTTGACACCCACGACTATGGCTTGCTCGACAAACCCATCACTGCCAATATGGTCTTTACTGTCGAACCTGGGATTTATATCCCCCAAGAGGGATTTGGCATTCGGTTGGAAGACGATGTGGTGGTACAACAAACAGGCGGACCCCTAAACTTGATGAAAAACATTCCAATCGAGGCTGAGGAAATTGAAGCGTTAATGAATCCCTAAAACGCCTTCCAGCCTTGTGCTTTGAGTGGAATCACCTCTTCGGCACGAGTTACCAGTGAAGGGATATCCCCTTCAGCAGTCATATGACCAATGACGGTCAAATTGGGATTGCCTTTGATACTTTCAAAGTCTGATTGTTTGATTGTAAACAGCAATTCATAGTCCTCACCACCACTCAGAGCGATAGTTGTGCTGTCAAGGTTAAACTCCTCACAAACACTTATCAACTGTGGATCGAAGGGGATTTTGTTTTCATACACCCGACATCCAATGCCGCTTTGCTTACACAAGTGCATCAACTCAGACGATAAGCCATCACTGATATCAATCATGGAGGTGGGTTGTACTTTTAAATCATGTAGCAGTTGCACCACATCTTTACGTGCTTCGGGTTTAAGTTGTCGTTCCACCAAATAGCTGTAAGGCTCCAAATCGGGTTGGTGTTGCGGATTGGCTTTAAACACCTCGTTTTCACGAGACAGCACCTGCAAACCCATATACGCTCCCCCAATGTCTCCACTGACTACCAACAAATCGTTTTCGCCAGCACCACTGCGCAAAACTGCCCCTGTTTTGGGAGCTACGCCTAAGGCAGTAACAGACAACTGCAAACCCTGTTGGGAAGAGGTGGTATCGCCCCCAACCAAGTCCACACCATAGGTCTTACACGCCAAGTGAATGCCTGCGTACAGCTCTTCAACAGCTTCGAGCGTAAAGCGATTGGAAACTGCTATGGAAACCAATATTTGTGTGGCATCAGCGCCCATTGAATAGATGTCTGAAAGATTGACCACCACTGCTTTGTAGCCCAAATGCTTGAGTGGCATATAGGCCAAATCGAAATGTACCCCTTCAATGAGCATATCAGTCGTAACGACAGTTTCACACTCGTGATTAATCACAGCAGCATCATCTCCTATGCCCAATACAGTGGAGGGCAAGGAAGCAGTTGCCAATTTGGTCAGGTGCTCGATGAGGGCAAACTCCCCCAAGCTATCGAGTGAAGTTTTGGATGCTTTTTTGTCTTCTAACATTCCGTAAAATTAGGGTTTTTTAAGCGCATTTAAGTCATAAGTAGTGATGACCATGCATATGTTCATTAATTATAAATAAAACCTCTTTTTTTTATTTCTAAATTATTTTTTTTAAGATATCTAAAGAATAGAAAAATAAAACAGAAAAATCGGCAAAAAACGAATTGCAATTGTGTAAAGCCTGCTGGTGGCGATTATATCTTTAGAATGTTCTATATTTGTGTTCGAAAAACACCTCAGAATTATCATTGTGATAAAAGTATCTACACAAGCACGAGAGCAAGTGAAGCAGATGATGAAGTCAGATGGCTACAACCTCAGCAATTCTTTTGTGCGTGTGGGTGTCAAAAGCGGTGGTTGTTCGGGTCTGTCATACGATTTGAAGTTTGACAATTCCTTAGCAGAAGATGACAAACTGTTTGAAGACAATGATGTGCGTATCGTTGTCGATAAAAAGAGTTTTCTTTATCTGGTTGGTACAACCCTTGAATATTCAGGTGGTCTTAATGGTAAAGGGTTTGTGTTTAACAATCCCAATGCCAATCGCACTTGTGGGTGTGGTGAGAGTTTTTCGCTATAAAAAACAGGTTTGCTATGGCCTATACAGAAGAAGAATTAAAAAAAGAACTCGAGTCCAAGGAGTATGCCTACGGATTTTACACTGACATCGAGTCGGATACCTTTACTGTTGGACTTAATGAGGAGGTTGTTCGTGCGATATCCAAACGCAAAAACGAACCTGCTTGGATGACCGAATGGCGACTAGAGGCCTATGAGGCATGGAGTGCCATGGAAGAACCCGACTGGGCAAACGTGGACTACCCCAAACCCGATTTTCAAGCCATTTCGTACTATTCAGCACCCAAAAAAGCACCCAAATACAACAGCTTGGACGAGGTGGATCCTGAGCTGCTCGACACCTTCAAAAAACTCGGCATTCCCGTCGAAGAACAAAAAAGACTTTCAGGCGTGGCAGTCGATATAGTGATGGACTCTGTCTCTGTTGCCACAACATTTAAAGAAACCCTTGCCGAAAAAGGAATCATTTTTTGTTCTATTTCGGAAGCAATTAAAGAATATCCAGACCTGGTGCGCAAATACATCGGAACAGTGGTGCCACGTAAGGATAATTATTACGCAGCCCTCAACTCGGCAGTATTTTCTGATGGATCGTTTTGCTATATTCCCAAAGGGGTTCGTTGCCCAATGGAACTCTCTACCTATTTTCGTATCAATCAGGCAGGCACAGGTCAGTTTGAACGCACACTCGTCGTTGCTGATGAAGGGAGTTATGTGAGTTACCTCGAAGGTTGTACTGCCCCTGCGCGAGACGAAAATCAATTGCATGCCGCTGTAGTGGAGCTGGTTGCGCATGACCATGCAGAAATCAAATACTCAACTGTTCAGAACTGGTTTCCAGGCGATGCCAAAGGCAATGGTGGCGTATTTAATTTTGTTACCAAACGAGGGATTTGTCACAAAAGTGCAAAGATCTCATGGACACAAGTGGAAACAGGCTCGGCAGTGACGTGGAAGTACCCCTCTTGTATACTCAAAGGCGATGATAGCATTGGGGAGTTTTACTCTATCGCTGTGACCAACAATCGCCAACAAGCCGATACAGGTACCAAAATGGTGCACTTAGGCAAACGCACAAAAAGTACCATCATATCTAAAGGAATTTCTGCAGGTACTTCTCAAAACAGTTATCGTGGACTGGTCAAAATTAGCCCTAGAGCAGATGATGCTCGTAACTTTTCGCAGTGCGATTCACTTCTAATGGGCAACAAATGTGGGGCCCATACGTTTCCATACATAGAAGCCGGAAACAAAAGTGCCCAAATTGAACACGAAGCCACAACAAGTAAAATCGGCGAAGACCAAATTTTTTACTGCAACCAACGTGGTATCGATACTGAAAAAGCAATTGCACTCATTGTCAATGGCTTTAGTAAAGATGTATTAAATAAACTCCCAATGGAATTTGCTGTGGAAGCACAAAAACTCCTCGAAATTTCACTAGAAGGTTCTGTTGGATAAATTCAAAAAGATGAAAAAAAACCTACAACTTATCATTTTACTTCTATTTGTAGCAGCATGTGCCCCCCAACAAAAATCAAAAGCCGAAAGTATTACAGGTGAGTTTTTGTTTTATGACAACAACGCTGTGCTCAACACAGGAAGTGAAATTTATGGGGTAGTGGTGGATGACAAACTACACGAACTTCACGCCCAAGTAACACCCATTCAAAAAGATAGTTTTGACATGGTGCAAGTTTATATCAAAGGAGTGATTTCAAAAAACCCCAACGCTGAGGGTTGGCCAGAAGTCATTACGATAAAAGATATTGACTCTGTTGCACCTTCAACCCCACTTGAAAATCAAATGATAGAAATTCGAACAGAATAATATGCTGAGTATAGACAACCTCCACGCCCAAGTAGAAGGCAAAGGGATTTTAAATGGAATCAACCTCGACATCAAGCCAGGAGAAGTCCATGCAATTATGGGGCCCAATGGTTCAGGAAAAAGTACGCTTTCCACAGTCATTGCAGGGCATGAGGACTATGAAGTCACCAAAGGAAGTCTTCTCTATCATGGTGCAGATATCAGTGATTTGAGCGCCGATGAGCGTGCTCACTTGGGTATCTTTTTGTCCTTCCAATACCCAGTGGAAATCCCTGGTGTAACAGTGACGAACTTTATCAAAACAGCCATCAACGAAACCCGAAAAGGTCAAGGACTTGAAGAAATGCCCGCCAATGTGATGTTAAAAAAAATTAAGGATAAAGCAAAATTGCTTTCCATTGATACGCAGTTTTTGTCACGTTCGCTCAATGAAGGGTTTTCGGGAGGCGAGAAAAAACGAAATGAGATCTTTCAAATGGCGATGCTCGAACCAAAACTCGCCATACTCGACGAAACAGATTCGGGGCTAGACATCGATGCCATGCGTATAGTTGCCAATGGCGTCAATACGCTTCGAAACAATGACAATGCAATTATTGTCATTACGCATTACCAACGCTTGCTGGACTATATCGTTCCTGATTTTGTTCACGTACTTCACGAAGGTAAAATTGTGAAGTCTGGTGGTAAAGAATTGGCAATTGAACTCGAAGAAAAAGGATACGACTGGATCAAACAAGCAATCTGATGGATTTACAAGAAAAACTTGTTGCTTCATACATGGCGCAGACTTCTACTTCGGAAGACAGCAAGCGTATGGCAAAACTACGCTCAACTGCCATTGAGACTTTTGAACAACAAGGCTTTCCAACCAAAAAAATGGAGGAGTGGAAATACACGCCCCTCAATAAACTGGTGAAAACAGATTTTACTGTGTTTCCAAAGAAAAGTAAAAACGTTACCCTAACAGATGTACAGCAATTTATCCTCCACGATGTTGATACCTACAAAATTGTCTTTGTCGATGGGGTATATAGTTCTTTTCTCTCTGAAACCACGCATGAGGGAATGGATGTTTGCTTGCTTTCTGCAGCGCTAAGTCAACCCAAATTCCGAAAAGTAATTGAGCAGTATTATGACGCTGTTGCCGATTCGGAGGACTCCTTTACTGCACTCAATACCGCCTTTGGTCGAGAAGGAGCCTTTGTGCATATCCCCAAAAAGAAACGTGTTGAAAAACCGATTCAAATCATCCATTTTTCTACAGGGGTCAATCAAAATCTAATGCTGCAGCCTCGCAACCTTGTTGTAGTGGAAGGGCAAAGTGAAGTGCAAATCATCGAAAGGCATCAAAGCTTGTCCGATACAGCAGTGCTGACCAATGTGGTAACTGAAATATTTACGCATAAAGGTGCACAAGTAGACTACTACAAAATCCAAAACGATCGTGAGGAATCTTCATTGGTCGATAGCACTTACATCCATCAAGAAAAACACTCACATGCCAAAGTACATACCTTTTCATTTGGGGGTCAGTTTATTCGCAATAACCTGCACTTTTATCATAAAGACCAAGCCATTAAATCCACGATGAAAGGAATTACCCTAGTGGAAGGTAAACAGTTGGTGGACCACCATACACTGGTGCATCATGCACATCCAAATTCGGAAAGCCATCAAGAGTATAAGGGGATTTATGATGGCCAATCGATAGGGGTATTTAATGGCAAAATCGTTGTGGAACAAGAAGCACAAAAAACCAATGCCTTTCAACAAAACAACAATATCTTGATGAGCGATAAGGCAACCATTAATACCAAACCACAACTCGAGATTTTTGCAGATGATGTACGTTGTAGCCATGGCTGTACCATTGGTCAGCTCGACGAAACAGCGCTGTTTTATCTACAAACACGTGGGATTCCTAAAAAAGAAGCGCGAGCGCTATTAACCTATGCTTTTGCCAACAATGTTTTGGTAAGTGTAAATATCCCAGCAGTTAAAGCAAGAATTAATGCCCTTATCGCAAAAAAATTAGGTGTTCATCTTGGTTTTAATCTCTAATCAATGGGGTTGGATCTAACAAACATTCGCGCTGATTTTCCCATACTTTCTCGCAAAGTCAATGGCCAGCCATTAGTCTATCTCGACAATGCCGCAACCTCCCAAACACCCACCCAAGTGATCAATGTGATTGCCGACTATTACCAACAGTACAATGCCAATATACATCGTGGTGTGCATACCCTTAGTCAAGAGGCTACAGACAAGTTTGAACACGCACGAAAAACCATCCAAAAACATTTTAATATTCCAAAATCAAAAGAGGTGATTTTGACCTCTGGCACTACACATAGTATAAATCTCGTTGCTTTTGGGTTTGGCACCCTTTTAGATCCTGGTGATGAAGTCATTGTTTCAGCCTTAGAACATCACGCCAACATCGTGCCGTGGCAAATGATGTGTGAACGCAGTGGTGCTGTTCTACTTGTGATTCCCATGACCGAAGACGGCACACTGGATATGCATGCCTATGCCGAGTTGTTGAACAAAAAAACCAAACTGGTGTTTGTCAATCATGTTTCCAACGCATTGGGTACAATCAATCCCATTGAAGAAATCATTAAAAAAGCTCATAAAACTGGTGCTGCAGTGCTAGTTGATGGCGCACAGGCCTGTGGACATCTGAAGCCTAATCTCAAAAAACTAGATGTTGATTTTTATACAGTTTCTGCACATAAACTTTGTGGGCCAACAGGTACGGGGATGCTTTACGGAAAAGAAAAATGGCTCAATAAGCTTCCACCCTATCAAGGAGGTGGCGAAATGATAGATGAGGTAACTTTTGGAAAAACCACCTATGCAGATCTTCCACACAAATTTGAGGCAGGAACCCCTAACATCTGTGGGGGAATTGCCTTTGGCGCAGCACTCGATTATATGAACAGCATCGGTTTTGATGCGATCGATAGCTATGAAGGAGAGCTCCTTGATTATGCGACTTCAAAGCTCAATCAAATAGAAGGCTTACGCATTTATGGGAATACCAAAAACAAAACAGCTGTGATTTCATTCAATGTCGATTCGCTTCACCCCTATGACATCGGCACGCTCCTCGATAAGATGGGGATTGCTGTTCGAACAGGTCATCACTGTGCACAACCGATTATGGATTATTATAAGATTCCTGGCACCATTCGTGCCTCCTTTGCGTTTTATAACACCAAAGATGAGGTGGATACATTTGTCAATGGCGTTCAACGAGCAATTGCCATGTTGCGCTAATTTGTATTTTTGACGTATGACTGTAGAACAAGTACAACACGAAATCATAGAAGAGTTTTCACTTTTTGACGACTGGATGCAACGTTATGAGTATATGATTGAGCTGGGCAAGTCCCTTCCACTGATCGATACCAAACACAAAACCGATGACAACATCATCAAAGGGTGTCAAAGCAAAGTGTGGGTTCACGCAGATATGGTTGACGAAAAAGTGGTATTTACTGCCGATAGTGATGCAGTCATCACCAAGGGGATTATAGCGATTCTTATTCGAACATTTTCCAACCAACCCCCACAAGATGTTCTGGATGCGAATACCGATTTTATCGACCAAATTGGTCTGAAAGATCATTTGTCTCCCACACGAGCCAATGGATTGGTGTCTATGATCAAACAACTCAAACTATACGCCCTGGCGTATCAAACGCAACTTAACTGATGGAGGGACAAGAACTTGGAGACAAAATTGTTGGTTTGCTCAAAACGATATACGACCCTGAAATCCCTGTCGATATTTATGAGCTTGGGCTGATTTATGATGTCTTTGTCAACGAAGATCAAGACGTGAAAGTTTTGATGACACTCACAACACCCAACTGCCCCGTGGCTGACTCTCTGCCACAAGAAGTCAAAGACAAAGTCCAATCCCTCGACGAAGTAAAAGAGGCTGAAGTAGAACTTACTTTTGATCCCCCTTGGACACGAGACTTGATGAGTGAAGAAGCCAAACTCGAACTAGGATTTTTATAAGATGAGCATTGTAAACCGCGTTGCGGAAAGCGGTCTGATCCAATTTGATCCCGCTACCTTAGTGAAAGATGCCAAAGTGACTGTCGTTTTGCTATCATCTTTCCTCAACGAAGAGAAAATTGTACGAGAAAAACCCTTTAGACAAGTCATCGCTGCTCATGACTGGACAATGTATAAAGGACAATATGTCGGTTTGCATATCGCAGAAGACACCCTTGTTCCCCAATGGGCTGCTATGCTGATGACTAGCCATTTGCAATCGCATGCAGTAGGAGTTTGTTTGGGAGATCGCGATGCAGCCACGGCCTTGGCATATGAATCGGCCTTAACAACACTCAAAGTCGAGGACTACAAACAAAAGAATATCATCATCAAGGGCTGTAGTGATGGATCTGTTCCAGATTGGGTATATGTACGATTGATGGAAGTTCTTCAACCCCATGCCAATCGCATTGCCTACGGAGAGGCCTGCTCATCTGTACCGCTTTATAAACGTTAGTTTTTAAATTTGAAAAATACCTCCATTGAAAACCCCATCCGCTTTAATTCTGATTCTTTTTAACGCGTTTGCCTTCGCCCAAGACAGTCAAAACAAGCCAAGAGATCCTGTTGGAGGGATTTGGGCATATGGGGGTAAAACAACCCTATTGTTCAATCAGTCTGTTTTTAGCAAATGGGCTTCTGGAGGGATCAACAATGTATCACTTGCGTTAGATGTTGATTATGAAATCAATTATATAGAAAATGGATGGTCTTGGGACACCAAAGGCAAAGCTTCTTATGGATTGAGATATTTGGAAGGGGATAAGTTTCTAAAAAAAACCAATGACCGTTTGGAGGTCAATTCGCTGTTGGGAAAAGAATTTTCGGATACCTGGAGATATTCCACCATTTTAAATTTTAAATCACAAATTGCTCGTGGGTACCGTTTTGGAACAGATGATGCGGGCGAAGAGACACGCAGTTTGAAAACACATTTTTTCTCCCCCGCCTACTTGCAGTTTGGCATTGGCTTGTACTGGAAAAAATCAAAAGATGTATGGGTAAATATCGCTCCATTTACACAACGAATTACTTTTGTCAGCAGACAATTCACCAATGATCTTGAAGATGGAAAGACTTATTTTGGTGTATCAAAAGGAACGAATCACCTTTTTGAATTGGGTGCTTCAATCGCTGGTTTTTACAAATTTGAAGCTATAAAAAATGTATTTATCGAAAATCGATTAGCAGTTTACAGCGATTACTTAGGCAAGCCCAAAAACATCGACTTTGATTACACCTTGACTGCTGAAATGAAAGTCAATGAGCTTATCAGCACACAACTCGAGATGCAATTTGTCTACGACGACAATGCAGTACAGGCACTTCAAGCTCGTGAAGTCTTTGGTGTTGGGGTGCGTATGTCGCTTTAACTCTCAGGGTATAAAAAGTGGTTGTAGGGAAATCGGGTGATGTGAATCTCTCTTACTTTTTTGTAAAGCACCTCTCTTAGTTTGTCGATGTGAGTTTTCTGTTGAGCAGAGATAAAAATGGCATCTCCATGGGTATTTGCCATCCATGATTGTAGCCATTCCTCCAAACTGTAATGCTTGGTTGTACGAGGAGTTGTCAAGTCATCATCATCAAATGGCTCTGGCTGATAAACATCGATTTTATTAAAGACCATAAGCGTTGGTTTGTCAATTGCCCCAATATCAATGAGTAACTGATTGACCGATTCGATATGCTCCTCAAAGTTTGGATGAGCAATATCAACTACATGCAGTAACATATCGGCTTCGTGAACCTCGTCGAGTGTGCTCTTAAATGACTCCACCAGCTGGGTTGGTAATTTTCGAATAAACCCAACCGTATCGCTCAACAAAAAGGGCAAATTACGAACCACAACTTTACGCACTGTTGTATCGAGAGTGGCAAACAGTTTGTTTTCGGCAAAGACATCGCTTTTACTCAGCACATTCATCAAAGTGGATTTTCCCACATTAGTATATCCCACCAAAGCGACTCTAACCAATGCACCGCGATTGCCACGCTGGGTGGCCATCTGCCGATCGATAGTCACTAATTTTTTCTTCAACAAAGAAATTTTGTCACGAACAATTCGGCGGTCTGTTTCGATTTCAGTTTCTCCAGGTCCTCTCATCCCAATTCCTCCACGTTGACGTTCGAGGTGTGTCCACAACCCCTTCAATCTGGGTAAAAGATATTGATACTGTGCTAATTCCACTTGCGTACGGGCATAGCTGGTTTTGGCCCTTTGCGCAAAAATATCTAAAATCAACCCTGTGCGATCGACAATTTTACACTTTAACAGCTGTTCTATATTGGCTTGTTGGGCAGGTGTTAATTCATCATCAAAAATAACTGTACCAATGTCGTGGGTTTTCACATATGCCTTTACCTCCTCCATTTTTCCAGAGCCGATAAAGGTTTTGGGGTGAGGTGATTCCATGCGCTGAGTAAACCGATTGGTGACTGTTCCACCTGCCGTGTGTGTCAAAAAAGCAAGCTCGTTAAGGTATTCATCTAAGCGATCGGCTGTTTGGTTTTTATTGATTATACCAATGAGAACTGCATGTTCAAAACCAAGATCTTTTTGCTCAATCATCGTCAGGCTTCCAGTGTTTTAATGAAAGTTTTAATCCATCAAAAACCCCATAGGTGTAATGGGTTATCCAATCGCCAATATTAATATAGGTCGATTTGGGGTTAAGGGAGATTTCCAATGGCAAATGACGGTGTCCGAACACAAAATAATCGAAATGCTCGGTCTTGAGTTTTCGTTTGGCATACTGGAAAAGCCATTCCCTGTCAGGCCCATCATAGTTTATATCCTCACTCCCAGATATCAATTTGTTTTTTAAAGATAAATAACGTGCAAATGGTATCCCCAAGTCAGGATGAAGCCAGCGATAAAGCCATTGGAAAAATGGATTTCGAAACAACTTTTTCATGCGCTTATAGCCCTTGTCTTTTGGCCCCAATCCGTCTCCATGCCCTACAAAAATCTTTTTTGACCCAAATACTTTCGTTTTGGGGTGATAATAAACCTTTACACCGATTTCCATTTCGAGATAGTCAATCATCCACATATCGTGGTTGCCAACAAAAAAATGAATCGGTATGCCATCATCCACAAACTCGGCAAGCTTGCCTAAAACACGAACAAAGCCCTTTGGAACTACGTGTTTGTATTCGTACCAAACGTCAAATAAATCGCCGAGAATATAGAGTTCACTTACGTTTGGTTTGATTTGATCTAGCAACTTCACAAATCGGCGCTCACGCACCAAACTCGATGCTCTGTCAGGGGCACCAAAATGATGATCAGAAACAAAATAGATGTTTTTTTTCATGTAATGCAAAAATAATTATTCTTGATCTTTTGCATACCATTCAGCATAGGCAGTAGCGGTTTCGTGTAAACGCAGATTGTGCAGCTTGATGTGTGATGGTAAACGAGAAGCAATGCGATTAGCAAAATCAATCACCATCTTTTCACTTGTTGGTTGATAATCCACCAACAATACTTTATGACCACTATCCAACAGGGTTTTTGCTAGATCGACATGAGGGGTGTTTTTGTTGAACACAGTTGCATGATCAAACACATCCACAACTTCGGATTTAACGATGGTTTTTAAATCTTTAAAATCGATCACCATCCCATTTTTGACATGGCTTTGATCATCGATTGGACGACCAACTACTGTGACATGAAGCTTGTAGCTATGACCATGTACGTTTTTACACAGCCCATCATAGCCATATAGGGCATGTCCTGTTTCGAAGCCAAAGCTCTTTGTAACGCGAATTGTACTCATTGATTATTTTTGATGTTTTGAATGGTTTGCTGGGTTTGCTTGGATAATAGTAGTCGTCCTGTAATTTCAGCATTGCTAGAGAGTCGATGATCCCAATCATCGGTGTCGTACCATAATTCTTTTTTGAGTGCAGCTACAGCTTCTGGAGCATAGCTTGCCAATCGTTTTGCATGCTGATCAACTGCCTTGTCGAGTTGATCGAGGGTGGGAAGTATTTCGGCAAATAAGCCTTTCTGTTTTGCCCAATCGACAGATTTCCAACTTTGGGATGAAAGTGATAGTTCGCTAAGTGCGGCAGTGCCAATTTTGCGCTGGACTACTGGTGCGATGACAAAGGGCCCAATGCCTATGGCAATTTCAGAAAGCTTCAACTCTGCTGTGGGGAGGGCTAAGGCGTAATCACAAGCTGAAATCAGCCCAACAGCACCACCAACCGCTTTTCCGTGAACTCTTGCGATGATGGGTTGCGGGCAGCGACGCATGGCATTGATCGCATTGGCAAAGCCCATAAAAAACACTTTCCCCTCTTCAGGTGTATTGACTGCTAACAGATCTTCAAAAGACGCGCCAGCACAAAAGGCCATAGATGGTTCACTTTGCAATACAATCACATGAACCTTTTTGTCTTTGGAAACCAATTCAAATGCGTCTTTCAAGTCTTTGAGGTGTGTGGCAGGAAAGGCATTTTGCTTGGCATGTGCAAAATGAATACGAGCCACCCCAGCATTTATGCTGATTTGTACGCCTTCCAACATAGACTGATTCGCCATATCTTTGTAATAGATGCAGCAAAAATAAGCAATATAGGATAGACAACACAGAGAAGTAATGAAAGGTGTATTATTTGATTTGGATGGTGTTTTTTATGTCGAACAGCAATTGATTGATGGCGGTATAGACTGCCTGCGATGGTTAAACGAGCGACAAATTCCTTATCGTTTTGTGACCAACAATACCACCCTATGTCGAAAAGACTTGACTGCCAATCTCAGCCGATTGGGTCTTGAAGTAGATGAGCAAGAGATTATGAGTGCCAATTATGCAGGTGTACTTTTACTTAAGCAACGAGGGTTTAAACGCTGTCGTTTGGTTCTTCGTCCTGAAGCACAGCAGGATTACCCAACAAACTGTTTGCAAAACCCTGATGCCATCGTCATTGGAGATATTGGAAATCTTTGGGACTACGATTTACTCAACGAATTGATGAATCAAGTTTTAGAAGGTGCTGAAATTATCGCATTGCACAAAGGTCGTTATCACCAAGGTGCAAGTAGTCTTTTGTTGGACAGTGGTGCTTTTGTAGCAGCACTGGAACACTCCACAGGAAAACAAGCTGTGGTTGTTGGAAAACCCAACCCAACATTTTTTGAACTTGCCAGCAATACTTTTGGGTGTAATCCCGACGAACTGCTGATGCTTGGGGATGATATGATCAATGACATCGGAGGGGCTAAGCAAATGGGCATGCACACTGTATTGGTGCAAACAGGCAAGTACCGAAAAGGGCTCGTTGAAGCCTCAAGTATTCAACCAGATGGATGTATTCCGTCGATCAAAGAACTACCAGCCTACCTCCAAAACAGCATCATATAACATCTTGTTTATATTCTTCAAATAGTTATTTAGTATTTTTGTTGAAAATACGCTATGAAAAATTTAATTGTGATTGGTCATCCTGACCAACAATCCTTTTGCTATAATGGGATTTTTTCGATTATCAAGTCTGAGATTGAAGAAAGCAATGAGGAGTTAAAAATAATCGATTTGTATCGAGACAGCTTCACTCGCCCTCGCGATGCTCTGATTGAAAAATACAAAGAGCTCGTCAGTTGGGCAGAGTGGATTTATATCATTTCCCCAGTGTGGTGGTTTCGTTTGACACCCAGAACAGAAATCTTTTTTGATGAAGTGATGACGCCTGGTTTTGCTTATCAATTTGTCAACATTACCAAAACATATGCATATCCCAAACCCTTTTTAAAGGATAAAAAAATCAGAACCTATGTCACGCATGGTGCACCCTCGCTTCCTGTTCGTACCCTCTACTTAAATTCTGTCAAACTTCGACTCGTTATGGGTGTCTACAGTTTTGTTTTTGGATGGCGTTGGTCATTGTGGTTTAAAACTAAACAATTTTGGTCGGTACCTTTTGTTTCGCAAAAAAAACGTGAAAAATATCTTGCAGTAGTCAAAAGAGATATTCAAAGAGACTTGTACAAAGGCACAGCTCGAAACTAGTCCAATAAATTTTTTGTACATTTCATCTATGAAACAATTCTTAGAAAAATACTATCCAGTCCTCTTGGCTTTTCTCAGCTTCTTGTATTCTGTGTATTTGTGGTTTACAGGTCATCAATTGGAAGGGATTTATGTGGGTCTTTGGCCCATAACTATTTTGGGTTTTGCCATCGCTATAAGACAAAGACGAAACGATGGTTAATCAAGTGATGTTTTTTGTAGGACTGGCGATATTTATCGTGTATGTCTATTTTTTACTTCGAATCATTGGTCGGCAACACCGCATACAAAGAAAAGAACACGCAGATGCCTATGATCAAATCGATCTTGATGGGATGGGCAACCAAGGGCGTATCCCAGACAAAAAGCCAAAAAATCGCGCTTGAAGCTTTAGTTTTCAGTTAACGATGAAAAAGTTTTTTTTGATTTCAACGATGATTTTCATTGGCTGTAACTTTAGTCAAAACGATGCAGATAAACCCAGTGACAACTTAATCACTGCCAGTGGCTTGTCAGCACAAACCCTCCAACACAACGGAGATGAACGTGAGTATCAACTGTATCTTCCCAGTTCCTTTAATGTAGAAACGGCGCATCCTGTGTTAATAAATTTTCATGGTTTTGGAGGAAATGCAAAAGATTATTTTGCGTTCGGATCTAACTTTCAAGAAGTCGCTGATCAGGAGGGTGTGATTTTGGTCTATCCACAAGCTTTACTGTTGTCTGGTTTTTCGGTTTGGAATGCAGCACCATTTGCAGAAGATAATAAAACAGATTTTGATGATATAGGCTTTATCGAAACCCTAATCGTAGACCTACAGGAACAGCTATCAATCGATCCAGATCGTATTTATGTAACTGGATTTTCAACTGGAGGGATGTTTAGCTACGCCTTGGCCTGCTTTTCCAATGAACCTATTGCAGGTGTTGCTGCTGTTTCTGCTGCACAACTCAACCTTGTAGATTGTGCGCCTTCACCTATGAATGTATTTATCGCTCATGGCACTGCCGATGATATTTTACCATATTATGGCTCTTCAGATATCGCAAGTATAGACGAGGTAGTTTCGTTTTGGACTAACGTGAATCATACCTCTACTGTTGCACAGGAAAGCAGTTATGCCTTAGCAAAAGAAAAAGTTTATCAATATATCTATTCAGAGGGAATCAATAACTCTCAAGTGATGCATTATAAAGTTGAGAATGGGAGTCATGGGTGGTTTGATCATGAAATCGAAGGGCAATCGTTTACTTCCCTACTATGGACTTTCTTAACTTCACAACAATAATCTCCTTGCATTAGTTATTGTTTGCTAATCCTTGCGACCTCCCATGCCGATGTGCGTTTTCCACTGACATAAGCCACAATAAATGATTTTTTAAAGCCTTTCGAAATTACATGTCGCTGGGCCATTTTTGCTTGTTTATAACTTGTGGTTGGTCGATATAGATAGCGATGAAATTCTTTGAACTTTTCAATCGACAATCCACCCAAGCCCTGAAAGACTTTGTGATTGACATCACGTCTATTGATCAGTGCAGCAATTTGTACAACATATATGACTTCTACCTGGTCCAAAATGCTTTGCATATTTGTTGAAGTCATATAATTATTATCCCCTTTTATCTGGGCTACAATTTCATTTAAGGTGTCCGCTGGGGCTTTTTCATTGGGTAAATTTTCAGGCAACAAATCGTTTTTTGGTGTAACAAACGTTTTTGCTGGTGTTGCTACATTGGGTATACTGCCTTGTTTGTTTTTGCGATACTCCTCTAAAATTTTCAGTGCCTCTTTTGCCGAACGAACTCTAGGAGCGGTTTCACTCATTGTTTCGTTTGGTTTGGGTGAATTCTCCAATGTTGGGATTAGCTTTGTTGGTGGTGGCGGTGGGTCTTGTTTAATTTTAATTACAATCGCCTGTGGGTTTGGATTAGTTGTTGTTTTGGTTTGGTTTTGTTTTAGATGATTTATTTCATCTTTCGTATTATTTCGATGTGTTTCAAGAATCTGAAGTGCTTCATTAGCCGAAAGAACAGTAGGTTGTCCTGTTGTGTTCTCTCCATCGGGATTGGTGTTTGTTGTATTTTGAACTGTAGGTTTAGTTTTCACCTGAATAACAATCCTTGTTGGTTCTTCATCGTTGGAAGCATTGGGTTGAGATGCTACAGCTGATGGCTGTTGTGTTGTTGGTTTAGATGTTGGTGCCACCACTTGTGGTACATTGGTTTGTTGAGGTATTTTCACTCGTGCTGGAGGTACAAAAACAGGGGTTGTAGCTGGAGGTCGACTTTGCGCTATTGGTGGTATCGGGGGTGATACTGGGATCGTTGTCGTTGGTGTATTTACCACAGGTCTAGCCATTGAATTAGAGGACTGTATCGGGCGATTTGAAATAGTGGTCCCACTGGTCGGCAGCATACTATAATTTTCTATAATAAACATCGATCGGCGATTGAGCTGATGCTCTGCTTCTGTACAAGGCACCCCATCGGCACATCTGTTGATGAGCTGACTTTCACCATAGCCCACTGAAGACAAACGTGAAGGGGCAATACCACGTTGAATCAGCCAGTTCCTTGTTGATGTGGCGCGATTTTGAGAAAGGCGTAAGTTATAGGACTGTGGGCTTCGTGAGTCAGTATGTGATTCGATACGAATAATCAATTCTGGGAATCGAATCAACGCATTATATACCTTGGTCAACTCAATTTCAGCATCTGGACGAATATAATATTTGTTTAAGTCAAAATAGATTGGGTTGAGCCCTAACAAACAACCCAAGTCATATGGGGGGCAGTCTTGTGAAAAGGTTTCAATCGCCATGTCAACACTAACAGTTTGTGAGGTCGTAGGAGCAATAAAAGTAGTTTCAGCGACGGAATATGCTAAGCCGTTTTCAGTGATCAAATAGTATGCTTGTCCACACTCCACTTGCTCTGGGAAAGAGTAACGAGCATCTTGCTGTACTATTTGCTCTGCTATAACATTCATGCCCATGTCGAGAAGTTTGACAGTTGCGCCCGGCATCAAGTTACCTGTACTTGTATCTGTAACAATCCCTGTGATTTCCACCACACACTTACTCGGCTTGAAATAATAAATTTGATCCGAGGCACTTCCTCTGTTTCCATCGCGGTTGGACGAAATATAACCTGTGTTGGTATCTGTTTGCAACAAAAACCCAAAGTCATCGCCTGCTGAGTTAATCGGCAATCCCATATTTTCAGGTACTCGGGCAATGCCAGAGTTTGTCAACTCGGCTTTAAACAGATCAAACCCACCAAAGCCAACCAACGCATCGGAGGTAAAATACAAGGCCCCATCGCCAGCGATATATGGGAATGATTCTCGCCCTTCTGTATTTACTTTTTGACCCAAATTGATGGGATCACCATATGAACCATCTTTGTAAATGTCCACATACCAAAGATCCGACTCTCCAGTGGTGCCAGGCATGTCTGAAGCAAAATAGAGTTTTTCCCCATCCAAACTCAGAGCTGGATGTGCAACAGAGTAATTATCATTGTTGAAGGGTAATTCCTCCACATCACTCCAATTGCCATCGTCATCAACAGTGGCAGTCAGTAATTTTAAACGAACAGTGTTTTTGCGATCTGCTCTTTTCTTACCGTTTTTGTAGTTGTTTCTGGTAAAATAAACACGATCTAAATCATTGGTAAAAACAGCCGACGACTCATGAAAGGAAGTGTTGACGTCGCCCTCAATTTGTTCGGTATTTTCCAATTGGCCTTCTTCGCCTATATCAGCGATATAGAGGTCCAAGAATGGTTCGCCAGTCCATTGGTAGTCACGTTGACCACTGGATTGAAAAGTAGATGAAAAAATGAGTTTGTCTGGGCCAAAAAATGCAGAACTAAAATCCGATTGATCGGTGTTTATTTTGGTTGCTTCAAGGATATAATTTGGGCGAAGATCAGCAATGCTATCAAGATAGTTGAGGTCATCGATGTATAAATCTTCAATGACTGTTCCTTTTTCCATCGCAAAGTACTGCTGCATATATCGATCTGCAACGCTATAGTTTTCACTACTTCTAGCACTGATGGATGCGCGTAAATAATAAATCGATTGGACATCATCTGGGTAGAGAGAAATCAATTTTCGATACCAGGTGTAGGATTGGTTGTATTGACTGTTGAAGAAGTAGGTGTCAGCCAAGGATTGGATTACTTTTTTATCGTTAAAATCAGCATCATCACGGACCAATTGTAAAAAGGCAGATTGTGCGCGGTTGTAGCGATAGTCGTTATAGTCACGATCTGCGTCGAAAACAGAGTAAGGCTCGCCTGGGATCGAGTCGTTTTGAGCAAAAAGACCCAAACAAAACAGGCTAAATATCAATCCCAACCAAGTACTGTTATGATGGCTAGAAAAAGAACGTAATGAATTGAGCTGTTTCATTTAGAAAAATCTAGGTGTTAGTATACGTTCTCCTTTACGAGGGATCGTAAATCTTAAAATCATCTCGTATGACCCTGAGCTAAATTTTTGAATCGCTGTGGTCTGATAGTCGTAGGCAAAGCCAACAAAGGCTCTGTCAGAAAGGGAGAAGCCTGCAATGGCACTAATGGCAGCATCGAGTCGGTATGCAGCTCCCAATGTAATTTTTTCGTTGAAGTATACATTGGCTGATACATCCAATTGAATTGGTGATCCACGCACAACCTTGAGCATACTAGCTGGTTTAAGTTTGATAGAATCACTAATGTCAAATACATAGCCTGCAATTAAAAAGTAGTGCATCCTCTTTTTGGCCTCGGACGAAGCATAGGTGGTTCCACTTACTTCATAGGTCTTGGTTTTAAGGAAATTAGGTACCGAAAGTCCCGCATAAAACCTGTCGCTGTTGTAATAAATTCCTGCCCCAATTTGTGGTGACAACAATGATGTATTTTCAGAAAATTGATCATCGCTAGCGTTGGCAAGGTTGAGAAGTGAATAATCGACTTGTAAGTTGCTTATCCCTCCTTTTAATCCAAGTGTAATCTTTGATCCGTAATCATTAAAGAATGTGTATCCATAGTCGGCTGTGAGCCCTTGCTCTTTAGATGGTCCAATCACATCACTCACTATGGAAAGACCCAATGCGGTTTTGTTACGACGCCCAATAGGCGAGCTTATGGTAAAACTTCCCGTTTGGGGAGATCCCTCGAAATCGACCCATTGGGTGCGTGTCAAGAAACCAAAACCGACTGTTTCGATCGATCCGATATATGCTGGGTTCACAACTTGGGTGTTGTACATGTGCATGGTGTACTGTGGATCTTGCTGTGCATTGGCATATTTGGATATACCCAAAAGGGAAATCAAAATCCACAGCCCTGAACACTTGGCCATCAGAAAGGTCGATATGTTTGATTTCCTGTTCATCAATCTCGATTTATATATAAGTATCCAGTATATCTTTCTCTTCCAGGGTTATCGCCATCAAATTCAATTACATAGAAGTACGTTCCCTCTGGAAGTTTTTGATTCTTGGTGATGGTAATTCGTCCTTCAGATATTCCCATAAAGAGTTTGTCGCCAATACCATATCCATTCACTTCATAAACAACTACACCCCATCGGTTGAATATCTTTACTGTATTGTTAGGATACTTTTCAATTCCTGCAATTTTGAAGTAGTCATTGAATCCATCACTTCCTGGCGACATCCCATTGTAGACTTCAAAGTCGCCATCAACAGGGTTTTGGAAGAATGTAACAACTGTTGGGTCGTTGGTCGTGTTTCCATCTGTATCATCGCCATCGTCTGACACGTCACTAATCGTATTCCCTGAAGGCGTTGTAGCCGTAGCAGATGCCATATTTGATACCCCACCTGCATTGTCGGCTTGTGCATTGACTATAAAGGTTGCTGTATAGAATGCTGTTTCGCCAGCCAATAAGGTCCCTTCAACAGAGCCAAGATTTGCGCTGACAAACAATGGTTCTGTGGTTAATGCTAAGGCATTTCCACTCAAGTCGCTGAAGGTGTCGTTGACGGCCACTCCATTCAAGGCAGTGCTGCCAGTATTTTCGACTGTTATTAAGAATGTTATTGTATCTCCAAGGCCTGTTGTGCCATTTCCATTGTCAACAATTGTAGCTGTCTTAGTGACTTCTATAGAGGGCTGTGGAGTTACTGTCGTGAGTATTGTAATTGTTGCATCGTTTGGTGTGATTGTGCTTGGGTCATCACTGGTGTCAGATACTGAAACGCTTGTGCCTTGTGCTATTACTGTTGCTGTATTGGATACACCGCCAGCACTCATCGCCTGATTATTAACAATAAATGTTGCACGATAGTTTGCTTGTTCTCCGATTTGTAAGCTGCCTTCTAGTGATCCAAGACTGGCGCTGATAAAGGTTGGCAATGTTGTGAGCGTCAATACATTTCCTGTGAGATCAGACAATACATCTGTTATGCTTACTCCACTTAAATCATCGTTTCCTGTGTTGGTTGCCACAAGGGTATAGGTAATCGTATCTCCAATGCCAATGCTGCCGTCTCCGTTGGTGTCAGAAATGCTAGCTGCTTTGGTCAATTCAATTGATGATGATATGATTGACAGTGTTGTCACCGTTGCATCGTTTGGTGTGATTGTGCTTGGGTCATCACTGGTGTCAGATACTGAAACGCTTGTGCCTTGTGCTATTACTGTTGCTGTATTGGATACACCGCCAGCACTCATCGCCTGATTATTAACAATAAATGTTGCACGATAGTTTGCTTGTTCTCCGATTTGTAAGCTGCCTTCTAGTGATCCAAGACTGGCGCTGATAAAGGTTGGCAATGTTGTGAGCGTCAATACATTTCCTGTGAGATCAGACAATACATCTGTTATGCTTACTCCACTTAAATCATCGTTTCCTGTGTTGGTTGCCACAAGGGTATAGGTAATCGTATCTCCAATGCCAATGCTGCCGTCTCCGTTGGTGTCAGAAATGCTAGCTGCTTTGGTCAATTCAATTGATGAGGACAGTGGTGGAGCTGTTATTATTCTCGTAATCGTTGGATCATTTTCAGAGTTACCATCCGTGTCATCGCCATCATCGCTGATGTCAAAAATATCATTTGTCTTTCCTGGGCTGCTAGCCACAACCGTAACAGTATTTGAAACACCGCCAGCGTCTATTGCTTGTTGAGTAATTATAAAGCTTGCAGTATAGGTTGCTAATTCTCCTTGACGGAGTTTACCTTCAATTGATCCAAGACTTGCACTTACAAAGGTCGGTCCAGAAGTGAGTGTGAGTCGATCACCGTTGAGGTCGCTAATAACGTCATCCAGTGCTACATTGCGAAGGTCTGTATTTCCTGTGTTAACGACCTTGATAGTATAATTAATAGTATCGCCAAGGCTATTAGAGTTATCCCCGTCATTATCAACTACACTAGCTTCTTTAGTCGCTTCAATGGAAGAAATTGGTGGTGCGTCCATCAATACGACTGTCGGATCATTTTCAGGGTCTCCATCACCATCGTCATCTGTAGGCGTTCCATTGTCAGAGACATCTTGAACACCATTAAAGTTTCCTGGAACACTACCAACTGCCTTGGCCGAATTGGTAATAAAGCCTGTGAGTGCTGCTTCCTGGCTGATGACATATAGGGCAGTAAACACCACTGTTTCTCCCACCTCCACTGTTTGTGGTTGCCAATAATCTGGCCCTGAAGATAGGGTTAATAAAGTCCCATTTCCATCCGTTAGATTTTCCGTTTGAATATAAACATTATCCAAGGTAATGTCTCCTGTGTTGGTCACTTCAATAGAGTAGCGAATAATATCTCCTGCACCAGTCAGCCCATCACCATTGTCATTGACAAATGCAGTCTTGATAACTTCCATAGCAGGGTTTGGATCGGTTAAAGTAATTGTTTGGTCATTGGTTGAATCACCATCTCCGTCAGCATCACTTGGAAGACCATCATCTGATACATCAATGACATTGTTTAACTTTCCAGGACTACTAGCTGTGAATGTAATCGTATTTGATACTCCTCCTGCATTCACCGCTTGCTGATTGATGATGAATGTCGCTTGGAAAGTAGCTGTTTCTCCAACACGTAGAGTAGTAGGCGATCCACCTGTCATATCTGATCCAGAATAACTTGGTCCAGAAGATAAACTAACAGCATCGCCATTGAGGTCTGTGAATGTATCTACAAAACTCAAATCTGTCAAGTCTGTATTTCCAGTATTTTCAACGGTAATTGTGTATGAAATGGTATCTCCAATTCCATTTTTATTGTTCCCATCATTATCAATAACATTTGCACTTTTGATGACGTCCATACTTGGTATTTGGTCCATTTCAATTATGGTTGAATCGTTTGGAGTCATGGTGCTTGGATCATCACTAATGACTGTGATTGGATTTCCATTAGGATCATTACCAGTAGCAGTTACGGTATTGATTATACTACCACTATCTGCAGCTGTTTGTTCGATAATATAAAACGCTGTATAAATTTCGGTTTTTCCTGGAGCGATATCTCGAACTAGCCATGCGCTTGTGTCGATGTTTAAAATATTTCCGTCTCCATCAGTTAATGTATCTATTAGTTCAACTCCTTTTATCGTAACATTTCCAGTATTGGTAACTCGAATAGTATAGTCAATCACATCTGTTTCTCCAACAAACCCATCTTCATTTCCAGCAATAGTAGCAGATTTAGTAACGGTCAACTGTGGATCCTGTGCAATTGTTGTTATTGTTGGATCATCATCTGTATCTCCAACTCCGATATCCCCTACATCAGATGCGTCACTGACTGATCTACCATCCGGTACAAACCCAGTTGCAGTTGCTGTATTGGTAAGGCCTCCAGCATCGATTATTTCTTGGTCGATGAGCTTGTAAACAATGTATGTTTCTATGCTACCTGGGTCAATGGAACGAACAGTAGATAAACTTGCTGTTCCTGAAGTTAATGGAGTTGGATTCCCTTTTAAATCTTCCAGTTCATCAACAAGTGTAACATCAAGGGTTAAATTTCCAGTGTTTTCAACCGTAATGGTATACTGTACCACATCGCCTACACCATCTATACCATCTCCATTGTCTTGAATTGTGGCAATCTTTAATACCTCGAGATCAAGCACACCTATGATTGAAGTAATGGTTGGGTCTTCTATTTCTGTTGTAGTTGGGTCGTCACTAACAACAGATATCGTTATACCACTCGGTGTGATTGCCTCAGCTGTAGCTTGATTTGATACGCCCCCTGCATTGATCGCATCTTGAGTTATCGTATACTCTATTGTATAATTTGCAGTTTCGCCAGGTATTAAAGTGTCTGAACTTGAATTGTTAGTAGCATTGACAAATATAGGCGTCAATAGCTCAGTTCTACTTCCGCTAGTGTAAGATAAAATATCCGTTACCTCTATCGAAACTAAGGTTACATTTCCGTCATTAGTCAAAGCAAGATCATACGTGATAGTATCACCAGCATCTAAGTTTCCATCAGCTCCAGGATTAGGAGTAGCTGATTTTTTCAGTGAAATCGCAGGTGTTTGAGTAAAGTTGGTGACAACAGGCAAATCGATACTCTCAACTGGTATTAATGTATCTTTTGGTGTGAGCGCTGTTACTGAAACCATGTTTTCTACACGGCCACTGTCAATTGCTGCTTGATCGACAGAATATACTGCCTCATAAGTTGCGGTATCCCCAACTCCTAAGTAGGACAGGCTTGTTTGTGAAAGACCGTTAACTTGAGTAAGAGTTAATGCACCTGAAAGGTCAGTATTGTTTCCGTCTCCATCAGTAAGTATGTCTGTAAACACCACATCATCTAGTGTTACATTTCCAGTATTGATAATTTCAATTGTATAAGTGATGTTGTCTCCCACTTCAAATACGCCCGAAGGTGGTGATGCTGTTTTAGTGATTTCAATCTCAGGCTTGGCTTCAATATTCAATATCAGAGCATCATTGTTCAATGTACCATCGCCATCAAAATCGTTATTATCATCGTTGTCACTATCGAAATAGTATGTTCTCACATCTCCTGATGCATCAAGAGTAGCCTCCACTCGATTGTATAATATTCCACCATCAACGTCAGACTGGGTTAAAACATATGCCATAGTAAATAGGGCGGTTTCCCCTTCTACAATTGTTCCCATTGGCGACCCTCGATTATTACCTGACCATACAACAGATGAAGTAGATGGTATTGGTGTATTGGATTCATCAGAAAGGGTATCTATGATATCTCCATCCGTCCATGTTAAAGTTATATTTCCTGTGTTTTCGATCGTAATTGTATAATCAACTGTATCACCAGCACCAATCATCCCGTCTCCATTTGTATCTGAGACATCCTGAACTTTTATGATTTGTGCAGATGGGAATGATCCCATGGTTATCCTTGTCACATCATCAGAAGTGTTTCCGTCAAAATCGTTTCCATTATCAGATACATCTTCAACTCGAATATCTGTGCCATCAATGTCCCCATAAAAGGTTACTGTATTTGTTGCCTCACCCGTATCATAAACATCTTGTGTGATGGTATAATAAGCGTGATAAATTGCTGTTTCTCCTGCTTTAAGTGTTCCGTGGTCAAGTGAACCATTATCTGCACTTATCCATGTCAAACTACGTGGATTATTTGGCGGGTCAAAGGATATCAGGTTTGCAGGCGTGTTTCCGTCCAAGAATGTATCATCGTATTCAACATCTGTGAGCGTTACATTACCTGTATTTTTTACCGTAATAATAAATTTGACTTGATCACCGACATCCGCGATATTATTATTGTCCAAATCATTTTCAAATGCCCACGTTTTGGTGACTTCAAGTTCAGCGTCAGCACCAGTACTTACGTCAGCAAAATCACTGGCTTCAATTTCTGATCCAGTTGGAGTTGTAGCTTTAACAACTACTGTATTTCGAACCAGTTTCGTGTCTGCTACGTCAGAAGTGATGACGTAGGTTGCAGAGTATGTAATTTCGTCTTGTACTGCTAGCTCAATCGCTGTAAATACAGGTGTTGTGTTTAGTGTGGCGACGTCTGCTCCGAATGCATTTGAGATTGTATCGGTAAGACTAGACAAGGTTAAAGTTACATTTCCTTCATTTTTGACTGTAATGTTATATTCTACCTCGTCCCCTGTTCCATTATAACCATCCGGTACACCACTTGGGTTGTCCGTTATGTTTGCAACTACTTTTACGACCGTCAATGAAGGTGCTGTATCAATGGTGGTTACTGTTGGGTCGTTTGAAGGATCAGAATCTACATCAGCATCCGTGTCCAAAGTTGCATCCCCATCATCACTCTTATCATCAATCTGATTCCCTGCTGGACTATCTGCAGTTGCTGTGACGCTATTCATTACTCCCCCTGCATCTATCGCCTCTTGAGTCACTACATAGCTTGTCGTGTAAGTTGCAATCTCTCCAACTGCTAAGCTTCCAACGTCAGAGCTCTGGCTAGACACTTGATGTGCCGTTGTTAATGGAGACTCCGCTAGAGTAACACCATTGATGTCTGTTATAATATCCTCCAAAACAAGATTTTCAATCGTAACATTTCCTGTGTTGGTGACTTGTATCGTATAGTTTATAGTATCACCAATGTCAATACTGCCATCTCCCCCATCGTCGACTTGAGCTGATTTAATGACTTCCATTTCTGGGCTTTCAGCAATCAATGTGATTGTTGGCGTGTCGAGTTCATCCACAACTGGAGTTGTGCTTCCAGGCGCATTTGCGCTAGCAGTAACATTATTGATTAAACCTCCAGCATCAACCGCTTGTTGGGTGATCACAAAGTATGCTTTATAAGTTGCCGTTTCATCTACCCTCAGTAATCCTTCTGATGAATTGGCAGACGCTCCCACAAAGAATGGATCTAGGGTAAAGCTTAATTCTTCGGAGTTATTGTCGGTAAATATATCCTCAATACTCAAATTCTCTAGCGCGATATCCCCGGTGTTTTCAACTGTAATCGTGTATTCAACGAAATCACCTAGCCCGTCGACTCCGTCACCATTGTCATTAATAACATATGTTTTTGCTACCTCTAAGCTTGCTATTGCCGAAATTATTGTTGATACAGTATTACTATCTTCAGAAATACTATCGCCGGCTGGAGTTGTTGCTGTTGCCGATGCTGTGTTGGTCAGTCCGCCAGCGTTAATCGCTTGCTGATCAGCCGTAAAGGTCGCTGTATAGGTCACCGTTTCGTTCACAGACAAGATGCCATCGAAAATACCCGTTCCATTGTAAGTCGGTCCATCGGTTAGTGATAAGGACTCTCCTGCTAGGTCAACCATGGCATTGTCCATTACAACCACATCTGTCAATTCGACGTTTCCTGTGTTTTCAACCACAATGGTATAGGTAATCGTTTCGCCGAGATCTAGACCGTCATTATTGTCATTTTCAGTTGCCGTCTTGGTCACCGTCATTGCTGGTTCTTGACCCATAAGGGTTACGACTTGCTCTGATGTTGTTATCGGCAGAGTCGTTCCAGTAGGGGTAGTTCCCGTTACCGTGGCTACGTTGGTTACCTGACCACTATTCATCGCTGTTTGAGTAACTGCATAGGTTAGAATATAAGTTGCCTTATCTCCTACTGCTAGACTTGACACGGACGTATTTGTCGTAGCTGTATCATTAATAGCAACTAAGGTTAGATCTCCTGTCAAGTCGGTTTGATTTCCATTGCCGTCTGTAAGGGTTTCTGTAAACGTAATGGCATCAAGGGTAATGTTTCCAGTGTTAGTAATGACAATCGTATAATCGATTGTTTCTCCAACATCCATTTGATCATTTGCGCCATTATTCTCTACTTTCGTTTTTTGGATGCTCATTGATGGCTTAGATGTCATTGTAACTATTGCAGGATCACTATCGACCGGGTTAACTGCTGAACCATCTAGGATTATAGCCGAAGCAGAAGCTACGTTGATGATACTACCACTATCCGCTGCAGCTTGTTCAATCAAATAAGTAACTGTATAGGTTTCTGAAGCACCTGGTGCAATGACACGAAGAACCCCATCAATAGCTGCATCTGTGGTGAGTGTTAATGCATTTCCTCCTTGATCGGTTAATACGTCCGTGATTTCAACATCGAATAGGGTCACATTTCCATTGTTGGTAACGATAATGGTATACTCAACTACGTCTCCAGCTTCTGTGATTCCGTCTGATCCAAGAATTGCTGCAGTTTTATCAACTGTCATACTAGGACTTGGTGAAATCGTCGTAACAGTTGGGTCATCACCAGTATCACCTGTTCCAGTATCACCATCGTCAGAAATATCTTTAATATCTACCCCGCTTGGGTCTATACCAATCGCTGAGGCACTATTAGTCAATCCACCAGCATCAACGATATCCTGATCAATTAAATGGTATGCTGTGTATGTAGCAATTTCACCTGCTTTTAGAGTTCCGTTTGGTGACCCAAGCGAAGCACCCATAAAGCTGAGTGTATTACCACTACTTAAAACAATATCATTACCAGCGTTATCTTGTAATTCATCTGAAACTGATATACTTGTCAGGGTTACACTTCCTGTGTTTTCAACTGTAATCGTATACTGAACAATATCCCCAACACCTGTAACTTCATCTCCGTTATCAACTATATCTGCTAATTTAATAACCTCAATAGAAGATGTTTGATCAATATTCGTAATAACAAGACTGTCAAGTGCATCATTGACTTGCTGGCCTGTAGGGCTTGTTGCTGTAACTGTTGCATTATTAGAAACACTACCACTATTTACTGCATTTTGATCAATGGTATAGATAACCGTATAAGATGCTGATTCTCCAACAGCTAAGGTTCCTTCAGTTGCTGTATTCGAATTGTCATACGTCAGGCTCAACACATTTATATCACCATCCCCATCAGTCAAAACATCTGTGACTTGAACGTTACTCAAAGTAACATCGCCAGCGTTTTCAATTGTTATCGTATATGTTATAATATCTCCAAGATTTGTGAGATTGTCTGTTCCTTTGTCGACAGTAGCAACTTTAGTGACACTAATGTTTGGGGATTGATCTAGTGGTGTGATTGTTTGATCATCGTCTGTGTCTCCATCATTATCATCTCCATCGTCACTGCGATCTGTTACATCATCTGTGAGATTTGGACTACTTGCAGTGGCAAGAACGGTATTCATTACTTGCCCACTGTCAAGAGCTGATTGTGTGATGGTATATGTGACCGTATAGGTTGCTGTTTCACCGACTCCTAAGGTTCCTTCAGAAGCCGTGTTTGTGCTGTCATATATTGGCGTGAGCGTGGAGACGTTTCCAGCGGCATCGGTTAATACATCTTCAAGATATAATCCATCCAGTGTTACATTACCTTTATTTTCAACAGTAATTGTGTAAGTAATCGTGTCATCAATGTTTGTTTTTCCATCTGCATTCACATCATCTACTGTTGCTGTTTTCACTACCTCAATAACTGGGTCGTGATCAATTTGTAATGCTGTGGCATCTTCAATTGCTGTTGTTTCGGGGTCATCCGTATCTACATCTAGATCATTTGTTTGACCAGGACTACTCGCATATACTGTTGCTTGATTGCTCAGTCCTCCTGCATCAACTACACTTTGTGTCAAATCAAAGGTTGCGATGTAATGGGCTTTTTCACCTGGAATTAATGTGCCTTCTTCTGATCCCTTACTACTAATTGTAAAGGTTGGTCCGGTTGTTAATGTAAGATCAATGTTGTTATCGTCGATAAAGTTGTTGTCATGAATTGTTACATCAGACAAGATGGCGTTTCCGTTATTTTCAACGATGATTGTATATTCAACTGCGTCACCAACTCCTAAGAATCCATCTCCATTTTCAAGTACGCGAACTGTCTTAGTAGCCTTCATAGATGGGTCAGAGCCCATAGGAACTACCGTTGGATCACTATCGTTACTAGTGGTGTTATTAGGATCGTCACTAATATCGCTTACTGTTTGTCCCTGTGCCACGCCGTAGAAGGTCACTTGGTTCGACACAAGACCCGTTGCAAAGGCATCTGCAGTGACAGTATATGTAAATGTATAGGTTGCTATTTCACCAACTACCAAGACTGTTGGATCAGTTGTACCTAGATCGGCACTGACAAATGTCAAGGTTGGTGTTTCGATCATCATATCATTTCCGTCACGTAAGGTGTCTTGATATCCAACACTGTTGAGTACAATGTTACCCGTATTTTGTACTTCAATAGTAAAGGTCACAATGTCTCCCAAATCAACAATACCATCACTGTCGGCATCATTTGTGAGTGCCCAAGTTTTCAAGACTTCAATAGAGGCGCTCGCACCTGTTGTTGTATCGACAAAATCGCTTTCTTCAATTTCGTTTCCAGAAAGATCAAGAGCAGTTACAGTCACTGTATTTCTCACTAACTCCGAATCTGAAGCTGCTTGATCTATGGTGTATTGTGCGCTATAGGTTGCTGTTTCACCCACTTGAAGGGTCCCCTCAGTAGCTGTGTTTACTGTATCATATGTTGGGGTTAGTGTCGATACTGTTCCATCGCCATTGATAAGCTCGTCAACAAGTGCAATGTTGGTTAGGGCTACATTTCCAGTGTTTGTTATTGTGATAGTATAGTCAATAATATCGTCTGTACCATTATACCCATCCCCATCGTCTTGTATTCCTGCCACTTCTTTTGTAACTGTGAATGATGGATTCGCATCTATATTGACAATTGTTGGGTCATTGGTGTCATCGACTGTGATGCCATCTGGATCATTTCCATAGGCTGTTACACTATTTGAAAGGTTGTCGATAAGGAAGTCGTCGTTCGTAATGAGATAGCTTGCCAGATAGGTAGCGACTTCACCAACTTTGAGCGTGCCTTCAACAGAACTTTGGCTTCCAGAAGCAAACGCAGGTCCTGAAGTTAATAATCTTGCTAGCGTAGCAGTGTTTGCAACAGCAGTCAAGTCATCATCTACATAAACACCTGTTAGCGTTACGTTACCTTTATTTTCAACAGTAATGGTATAGTTGATAGTGTCCTCAGGCCCTGTAATGCCATCGCCATTGTCATCAACTACAGCTGTCTTCACAACCTCTATGTCGGGAGTCTGTGTAAGTGTTGTGATCGTTGGATCGTCACTGATATTTGTCGTCGATGGGTCATCACTCACCTCAGAGAAGCTGTTGCCATCATCAGTTTCAACAGTAGCAGTCGCCACATTTGAAACCCCTCCCGCATCAATTGCATCTTGATCAATTATGAAGGTGGCTATATAAGTTGCAGTTTCTTGAATAGCTAGGCTATTTTCATCTGAATTTTTAGATGAACTTATAAATCTTGGTTCTGAACTTAAAGACAATCCATCTCCATCAAGGTCTGAGAGAGTGTCAGTTATATCTGTAATTGTCAGAGAGGTATTTCCTGTATTTGTGATTGAGATTGTGTATTGAATCACATCACCAAGTTCAGTTGATGTGTCACCATCCTCAATGATTTCTGCTGCTTTTTTTACTTCAATTCCTGGATCAGGAGTGATAGTGACTGTTGTTGGTGTGTCAGTTTCATCTGAAACTTCGGCACCACTTGGATCATAACCAGTTGCAATAGCTGTATTAATGATACTGGCTCTGTAACGATCTGTATCAGTGATAACATATGACCCACTAAATACATAGTCGTTTCCAGCATCGATGTCTACATCACTCCATGAAGCTGGGGAAGTCAATGCCATTGAGTTGCCCTCATTATCAACCATTGTGTCTGTGATATTCACACCTGTAATTGATACATTCCCATTATTGGTCACAGTAATCGAATACTGGATAGTGTCACCAGGGCCATTAATTTCATCTCCATTGTCAACAACTACTGCCGATTTAGTCACTTCTAATGAGGGAGTTGCATTAATTAAAGTAATTACATCGGCATCAATTTCATCTGAAACAGATGTGTTATCCCCGTCATCAGCAGTTGCTGTGACTGAGGCAGTATTAGACACCCCACCAGCATCTATAGCATCTTGAGTAACAGCAAATGTGGCTGTAAATGTAACTTCTTCACCTACCTGTAGAGTCGCCACACTAGTTTCAGGGTCACTAGTAAATGTTGTATTTGTACCTAAAGTTGAACTTGTAAATACAGGTTGTGATGTTAATGGAATTAATTGATTATCTAGATCGGACAAGTCGTCATCAATAACTACTCCGTTAAGCTCAGAGTTTCCAGTGTTTTTAACTTTAATTGTGTATGTAATAACATCCCCCACCACAAAGGTTCCTGAATCCGGCGATGCCGTTTTAGTAATTAGTATCGCGGCGCTTTGTGCAATGCTTGTGACTGTATCGTCATTTACCAAGGCTGTATCTGGATCATCACTTCGAGCTACAACATCATTACCATTTGGATCTTTAGCAGTTGCATTTATAAAGTTTGATACACTCCCTGTGTTTACAGCCGCTTGACTTAATATATAGAATCCTGTAAGTGTTCTTGATTCCCCAGCGGCAAGAGCAAAACTTGGCCAGGGCGTTAGATCACCTGCGCTATGATTTGGAGAAGACAAGTATAATGTAGTGTTATTTCCTGATCTAAGATTATCTTCAAGCTCAATATCCGTGACAGTAACTTCACCTGTATTTTCTACAACTACTGTGTACTCAATTAAGTCTCCTGCGCCTGCTTCAATATCTCCATTGTCAATAAGCTGATCCTGCTTAGTGACCGTGATCGATGCAAATAGATCCGTATCTACAACCG
>CAXGAP010000003.1:0-58509 GCA_964008075.1 uncultured Flavobacteriaceae bacterium | reverse complement strand
TGTCGACTGTTCATATGAGTTGTTGAGAATTGGACTAGCAATCAAGTTTAATCGGTTCTGATCATAGGCATCAAATTCTGTTTCAATTATATTCAAAGACGATGCCCCAAGAAAATCTCCTATGATTGCAGAGTAAACCTGTCGATAATCATGCTGCATTTGGGTATCGAGATCAAAATGCTTGACATTACCACCATATGTAAAACTATCTAGAGACAAGTGATTTCCCGTAAATCCTGGTTTAACTCCATTTCCAATCACAAACATTGGACCAAGGTTTCCATGATCAGTTCCTTTATTTCCATTTTCGATAGGCTTTCTTCCAAATTCAGTGAACGTAGTCGTTACCACATTTTGAGCAATTCCCAAAGCCTCTAAATCGTCCTGGAATGCTTTGATGGATTCACTGAGTTCCAAAAGCAAATCAGCATGCTTACCCAAGTGGCTATTGGCTTGGCTGTCAACCTGATTAGCGTGATTATCAAATCCATCTATACGTAACAAAAATAGTTTAGTTTTTGAACCCCCGGAAAGCATTTTTGCAACTGTCTTTAGTTGGTCAGCAAGATCATATTGAGGGTAGGTTACACTATTTGCGCCTAAATTGAAAACAGAACTAATCCTTGAGGCATAGTTGGTTGCGGTCAACTCCATACCATTGATAAAATTGATATTGTCAATGTACTCTGAAGATTCACCACCATAATCGGACAAGGGATTCCCGATGTTGGATAATTGTGAGTAGAATCCGGATGTATCTTGTCCTGTCAAATTGATATCGACTTTATGTTCAGCATCCGAATGAAATTCATCTGCAGGTTTTTTGTTACCAAGCTGTATTCCTAAAGGATCATCAAAAGTTTTGTGATCAAAAGCAGAATTTAAGTACCTCGCCATCCAGCCGTCAGGTTTATTGCTATTTTCTTCAGTTCCATCACCCCCTCTAGACATCAAAGCCCTACCGCTAAAGTGAGATTTGTTGAGCTGAGGATATCCCACTCCATGAACTATATTTAGCTTTCCTGCATCCCACAGCTTTTTGAATGCTAATAAATTGGGATGTAAAAGTGTTTGTTCTTGAACCCCAAGAGAAGAATCAAGTTCAATTCCTTTATTTGATCCTGCATCTTTTATCCGAATCGTTGGACGAATACTTACGTATTTATCATATTGATTTTTGGGAATAATTGAATTCAGACCATCATTACCGCCACTAAGCTGAATCATTACAATACATCTATCGCGAATAACATCTTCTGAAATATTTTCTAGAAGTTTTGTTCGTGTAAATGCGTTAACCATATGGCCATTCAACATAAATCCAGCCAAAGAACCAGTTGAGGATAGTTGAATAAATTTTCTTCTTTTCATAATGATGGCTTAGGTTGTTTGATATTCTTGTGACCATATTAAGGCTTCAATTAAAGACTCTAGAATAGAATGCACTGTGTTTGTTTTTTTTCCATTCAGGTATTCTGACCAAATTGAACTCCAATAATAATATTTCGCATCCCCTTCTTGTAAAAGGCTTCCGCCATCAAATAAAAAAGTATCGATAAAATATTGCTTTCTATCTTGAGTTGGTGACTCAGGAAACATCATGTTAGTTAAAACATCTACTATTTCCTCAGGGTCTGAGGGATTTGAAACAACTTCTTTAATATATTCTCCAGGGCTGAAATTAAAGTTCCCTTTAAAGAAAATAATTTTACAAATGTTATATCTAGGGATAATGGTAGAGGAGTTAAACCAACTTTTATCATAATTGGGCGAGGAATAATGTGCAGGAAAACCTGCAGGAGGTGTATTTACATCTCCAAAAATTGGATGCGCACTGATATCCAAGAATTTTTTGATAATAGTGTTCTCATAAAATACTCTGTAGTGGAGCTCACCATCATCAATAGGGTCAGGTACAGGAAAGTTGAGTAGTGTAATTGTTTGAAGTACAAGCTCAAGCGGTGATTTGATTAACCCACCTATAATTTCATCTGACGAGTTAGTGTCGTCAGCATCATAAAAATGCTTGCTCTTTAGTAATTGAGTAATAACCTCAGTCAGGTTATAGTTAGCTCTAAATGTTGCTGACAACGGAACAATAATGTCAGTTTCGATCTCCGTTGTAATATTTCTAGAAACAAAAAATCGGTATAGTTTTCTACAGATATACTTTGCCGTTTCGTCTTGTTCCAAGATTTTGTCAATTAAACCCCGCAGCTCAGAATCCATTCGAGCTTTTTTCTGATCCTCACTTTTACCTGTGATATCCCAAGCAGGAATTAGATAATTATCGAAATAATTGCTCAATTGCTTTGCGCCAAAATCATGATTGTCGGGCACTGGATACCCAGTCGGTAAATTACCATTTGCAGTTCCATTCAATGGCATATTTGCACGATTTTTTTTATCAAATCTCCAACCTGTCAAAATTCGAGAAACTTCAGGAATATCGGTTACCTCTGAATAGTTAATCGGATCGCCTTCATAAGCAACATTGCCATTATCATCTATATAAATTGGTTTACCAACACCAATGGTGTAAAGTTCAAGAAGCTCTCTGGCGTAGTTTTCATTAGGGTTTGCTTCAGTATTTTCATCATTGTTTAAAAATTCAAGCATTCTAGGATTGATAGAAACTTGAAAAATTAGCTCTTTCCAATCTGATAGACAAAAATTATCAAGCAACATCAAATAATCATAGTAATAAGAACTACTACCATTGTCTAATTGTGGGGCCGTTAGGTTGGTAAACAAAAAATAAACCATTTTTGATCGCAATGAAGTGTCTCTTCTCGCTTCATCCATCCACCAACCATTTAGAAAATGGTTTTTTCTCTGGCCACCAGAATCATTATTCTCATTTGCAGTTCCGTAAACAGGGTCATCATTTATCCAAGGAGTTGGTTGAGTTAAAGCACCATTTATATAGTGTATAGGTTGGTTTAGGTTTTTGTCACTCGGTGCAAGCAATTTAGAAATTGCCTGATCTACGTTGTAATCTGCAAATTCGTCAATTCTATTTTGGGAGATATTAAAAGAAGCTCTGCGCAACAAATGCTTTGACAATCTATTTCCAAGTTTACCCTCAAAAGGGTCTAAAGAAGCCATACTAATATTTCCTTAAATATAAAAAACGTGTAGTCTAAGACAAAAATTAATATATAATATAAATCATCATTTTTGTGAAAAGAATTAACACTACATCAAGATTCAATATAAATTAATACATTTAGATTCAAAATATATTAAAAATGAAACCACTCATCGAATCCCTTTTCTCCGAAAAATCCAAAAAGATGAGTGAAAGAGTCATCATCAATATTGCGATTTTAAGCTTTATTATTCACCTGATTTTAATTTTTCTCAACCAATTTGGTGTTTTTGGAAGTCAATATGAAGGTTCTAGTTTTTTTTCAAGCCCCATTGCTGCGATTTACACTCCTTTTTCCTTTATTCTTCTTTATGAGGTTTATCTATTGATTTATTATTTACCAAAATCAATGACCATTTACATTGGAAAGCAATATGAAATAATCATGCTGATTGTCATTCGCAGATTGTATAAAGATTTATCGCAACTTGAACTGAGTGATAATTGGTTTAGCATCAAAGAAGACCTACAATTTACATACGATTTATTGGGAACAATCATTCTCTTCATTTTGATTCATCTGTTCTACAAGATGAATAAATTCCGCGTGCGAAAACTGCTAAAGTACACTGAAACAAGACCTGAGATCATACGTTTTATCCAAATTAAAAAGAGGATTGCTTTGTTTTTGGTACCATTGTTTTTTGTGATGGCCCTATACGCTTTTGGAAATTGGGCGTATATCACTTTTCTAAACCCTTCTGAAATAACTGACTTGGCCAATATCAACAACCTATTTTTTGACGAGTTCTTCACTGTTCTCATCCTTGTTGATGTACTACTGTTGTTGTTTTCTTTCACTCACACAGACAAGTTCAACAAGGTGATACGAAACTCAGGATTTGTGATTTCTACAATATTAGTAAAGCTATCTTTTGGAACTGAGGGATTATTGAATTCCGTTCTCATCGTTACAGCAGTTGGCTTTGGGGTGTTGATCTTATGGATTCACATGATGTTTGAAAAAAATAAAATTCCGACCAACTATTAATAAAAGCCTACACTAGTTGAGTTTTGTATAAACTCTGAAATAAACAGGTTTGAGGCTACCAAATTGTTCAAGGATCCACTCGATGGCGGCTTGCTTTTGCAACTTAAACTCACCTCTTTTAATTGAATTAGTGTTGAGTTTATCAAAAATAAAACTAATGCAGGCTATGCATTGTAATCAATGATCGTATGTAGCTATGTTATCGCAGATAACATTTCATCAATTGTACGCAATTTTTTTTCAATTTCATCAGTACTTTCACTACTTTTTTCTCCTTCCTGACGAAGCTGAAGGGCAAACTGCAAAGCACACATCGCTAACACATCTTGCTTGTCTTGTACAGCATAATTTTGCTCATAATGCTTCATCATTTTCTCGATTTGCTTAGCCGAATCTCTCAAAAATGCCTCTTGTCCCTCTGTTACACTGAGTGGGTACACTCGATCCCCAATTGAAATTTTAATTTTTTGCATTTTTAGGATAGTGATAAAAATTCTAAACAAGCATTAATTTCAGCGATGAGTTTATCAATTTGTGTTTTGGCTTTGGTGCTGCTTTGGCCAACGCCTTTTATCGATTTGGCTGTTTTCGCAGCCTCCAATTTCATTCGCAGATCGCGAATCGTATTGCTTTTTTGTTCCAACTCTTGTTTCGAAACATCAAGCCGCTCATGCAAAGTTTTGTTTTCATGCTGCAAATTCTTCATTTGCTCAACCACAACTTGCAATCGGTTGGCAATGGAATCAACAAGTTGGGTCGTGCTTTGCATAAAATTTTGTTTGTACTTCTCAAAGGTAAAAGATTAGATCAATCAAAGCAAGCAATACAGACTTTTACTTTTTGTTGTAAACCCTTATTTTTACATCATGCGAGGATCTCTAGGACTGGTCGTATTTTTGATTTCACATGTACTTTGTGCCCAAAACAATGACCTAGAGGATTACGCTCTTCCTATTGACATTCCGATATTCCTTTCTGGCACTTTTGGTGAGCTAAGAAGTTCGAATATACATGCAGGAATTGATATCAAAACGCAAGGGCGTGAAGGTTTTCCAATTAAAGCTGTTTCCAATGGATATGTATCACGTATAAAGGTCTCAACATATGGATATGGGAAGGTTATTTACATCAATCATTTCGATGGCAATACTTCTGTTTATGCCCATTTAAAAAAATTCTCCTCGCCTTTTGTAGATAAGGTTAGAGATAAACAATACAATGCTGAATCTTTTGAAGTTGAGCTTTTTTTGAATCCAGAAGAACTACCAGTTTCGAAAAATCAAATCATAGGTTTTTCAGGAAATACTGGAGGATCGTTTGGCCCTCATCTTCATTTTGAACTTCGCGAAACAAATACCCAAAAACCTATTAACCCTCTTCTCTCCCACTATAATATAAAAGACTCTATCAGACCAGAAATCAAAGCTTTATTCGCCTATCCAATTGGTGAAAATTCGATTATAAACGCATCACAACAAGAAGTAGAAATCCCGTTTCGAAAAGTGAATGACAGCATATATATTGCTGAAAAAATTGAGGCCATTGGGAAAATTGGATTGGGTATTATCACCTATGATCGACATGACAATACATATAATAAAAATGGTGTTTATGGCATCACTGCAAAATTGAATGGCATACAAGTCAAAAGTTTACAGTTTTCAAAAATTCGCTTTTCAGACTCTGAATATCTCCCAACACTTATTGATTATCAAAGATACAGTCGTACGCGTCAGCGTGTGCAAAAACTTTTTCGGTCATCTTCCAATGAGTTGGAATTTTTCAATCATGTTGATGATGGATTTATTGAAGTCGAGGTGCAAAAGAACTATGCATACCAAATCAAAGTTGAGGATGCCAATCGCAATAATCGATACCTCCTCGTGCCAATCGTTGGGAAAGATCAAGAGGTTGCAACACTAAAAAAGAAACACCCAGTGGGTAAAGAAATTGAAACAAACAAAGATTACTTATTCCTTTATGATGGTGCTGAAATATATATTCCAAAAAATGGGGTGTATGATACTAGCCGATTTGAGCTTTCGTATGAGTATAATCAACTGAAAGTCAAGGCAGATCACGTAGCGTTACGAAAAGATTTTCGAATCAAAATCAACGCCCCCGACTCTATTGTTGGACACTATATGGGTGTCAAATCTAAAAAGGAGAAAATCAGGTTTGTAAGCAACACCATTCGTGACAATCAGTTTGTTGCAAAAACCAAAAAAATAGGAACTTACTCTGTTGAGCAAGATACAATTCCACCATCTATCAAGCCAGCGCAGCAATATGATCAGCGATGGCTATCCAATTTTAAAACCTTGCGATTTACAATCGATGACAAGGAAACAGGAATCCGTTCGTATCATGCAACGATTGATGGAAAATGGGCTTTATTTGAGTATGAACCCAAGAAAAAAGAACTCACATTCAACTTTGACGAGCACTTTACTTTGGAGGGTGCAAAACATTCGCTTGAAATTAACGTTATCGACAATGTAGGAAACGAATCGACCCATCAATTGGAATTCTTTAGAAAGTGAAAAATATTTTCATAGCCCTTTTATGCATATTCATCTATGGGAATTCGATTGCCCAACAAGCAACTGTGCGTGGCATTATTACTGATGATCGTCAAAAACCGATTCAGAATGCAACTGTTGTTTCTGAACTAGATGGCACAACTTCCAATGAAAATGGCTTTTATTCTTTGCAAGTGCAATCAAATAAGAATATCCAAATTATCTTTCAACATATTGGCTATGAAAATAGTATTGTAAAACTGCAACTATTGCCAGGTGAAGTCTATGAATTTAACCCTGTGATCATGGAATCGGTAGAGCAAATTGCTGAGGTAATTGTTCAGGCCAATCGAGAGCGAGTGGTCAAAGGAATGACAGTTTTGACGCCAGAAACAATTCGCAATATCTCAGGTGCAAATTCAGGAGTAGAAAACCTGCTAATAAGTCTGCCAGGGGTAAACTCAAATAATGAATTGAGTACACAGTATGCTGTTCGGGGGGGTAACTATGACGAAAATTTAGTGTATGTCAACGAAATCGAAGTCTATCGACCTCAATTGATTCGATCTGGACAACAAGAGGGTTTGAGTTTTCTAAACCCAGACATGATTCAAAAAGTCCAATTTTCTGCTGGTGGATTTGAAACATCTTTTGGAGACAAAATGTCGTCTGTTCTTGACATCACTTACAAAAACTTTTTAAAAAATCAAACGCAACTGTCATTGAGTCGATTGGGAATGAGTTTGAGTTTAGCTCTTGGAAATCAAAAGTGGAATGTAATAAGTAGTTTTCGTCATAGAGATAACGGTTTGCTTGTCGATCAGAAAGAAACAGAGACCAATTTCAATCCTAGTTTTACTGATTTTCAAACATTTGCGACTTTTCATCATTCCGATAAGTTGTTTTTTAACGTACTCGGCGCTTTTTCTATTAATAAATATCGATACGAACCCATTTTTCGGCAAACAAATTTTGGTACGATAGAACAACCAAAATCATTGGTCGTCTATTATGATGGAAACGAAAATGACAATTACTTTGCCTTCACAGGGGCATTAAAAACGACTTGGACTCCGAACAACAACAATAGCTATCGACTGATTTTGTCAAATTATAATTCTGTTGAAAAAGAGCATTTTGATATTTTGGCACAATACCGACTAGGAGAACCCAATACATCCGTCGGTGGTGATGACTTGGGAGAAGTTACATTCACAGAGGGCGTAGGTTCACAGCTCACCCATGGGCGAAACAATTACGCTGCTCATATCATCAACGCAAAGCTTAAAGGAAAGCATATCGATGGCAAGCATCAAATCGATTGGGGATTTGGATATAAAAAAGAAAAAATAAACGATCGCCTTGTTGATTGGGAGGTTGTAGACTCTGCTGGTTTTTCCATTCGGCCACCTGGTGGCTCGATAACTAATGACCAACCCTACACATCCTTTAGAGGTCCACTCGTACCTTTTGCCTATGTCCGAGCAACCAATGCAACTCAGATACAGCGAATGACTGGCTATTTGCAGTGGAGTCATAGGGGGCTCGCTAGAAACACACTGTATTGGCTTACAGCAGGACTTCGTGGGCAGCGCTGGCAACTGAACAATGAAAAGTCCAAGTACATTATTAGCCCTAGGTTGCAGCTGAGTTTTCGGCCAAAAAATAAAGACTATTTGCTGTATCGTTTTGCAACAGGCATCTACGCACAGCCTCCATTCTATCGAGAATTGCGTACAAGCGAAGGACTCATTAACCCGGAAGTTGATACGCAAAAAGCAATCCATGTCTCTTTTGGAAATGAATATCGCTTTTCCATTTGGGATCGCCCATTTTTATTCCAATCTGAACTCTATTACAAACACTTAGATAAAATCAATGCCTATTCAATAGAAAATATTCGAATTCGTTATGTTGCCAATAACAACACCAAGGGATTTGTTTATGGTCTTGACTTACGATTAAATGGAGAATTTGTTCCTGGAACAGAGTCTTGGATTAGCCTAGGGCTGATGTCAACTAAAGAAAATAGAGACAATAGAGGATATATTCCAAGACCTACTGATCAACATTTTAAGTTTGCCATGCTCTTCCAAGATTATGTTCCCTCCATGCCTTTTTTAAAAATGAATTTAAATCTCGTCTATAATTCTGGTCTTCCTGGTGGTACTCCAAACTATGCAGATCCATACAATTATACTGGTCGTCTGAGAGACTATAAACGAGCTGATTTAGGAATTTTTTATGTCATTAACGATAAAAAGAAAAAGGGATTACCTTTTTTTAAAGATCTGATGGTTGGCTTTGAAATTTTCAATGTCTTTAATGTTCAAAATGCAATTACAATGACATGGGTTCGAGATGTTTCTAGCAAGTCACAATTTGGTATCCCAAACTACATGACACCAAGAGTCTTTAACATCAAATTGAATACTCGTTTTTAGGAGTTGATGTATTCTTCCAACACATTCACAAGTTGATCAATGTCTTTTTTGGTATTAAATTTAGAAAAGGATAGGCGAATCGATGGAGATTGCAATTGCTTTTCTGAAAGGATATGATTCAGCACATGAGAACCTGTTTCACTTCCTGCTTGACAAGCACTTCCCTTAGAGCAACAAATTCCCTTCAAGTCAAGCGTAAACCCAAGTAAATTTGCTTTGTCTGCACTCATTGGGATTCTGACATTTAAAATTGTGTAAGTACTCTTCGAAAAATCGTCACAGCAACCATTGAAAGAAAGGTTTGGAATTTTGCTTGTAAGTTGATCTATGCAATAACTTTTTAGATCAGTAATTTGTGATTGATCATCGTCCAAATTCGTATAAGCATGTGAGAAGGCTTCCCCCAACCCAACGATATTATGAACACTCTCTGTTCCTGCGCGAAGACCCCTCTCTTGACCTCCACCAAACAGCAAACTTTGAAGACCTGTTTCTTTTCGAATAAAAACAAAACCAATGCCTTTTGGACCATGGAATTTATGTGCTGCTGCAACTAAAAAGTCAATTGGCAATTCTTGTAAATTAAGACAATAGTGACCCACCGATTGGACAGTGTCAGAATGAAAAAATGCATTGTTTTTTTGACAAAGATTTCCAATGGTTTCCAAATCTATAATCGTTCCCAATTCGTTATTGACATGAATTAGACTCACCAATTTCTTAGTGCTGTCATTTTGCAGGAGTCTTTCAAGATCATCAATATCAGGCGATCCATCAGGCAAAACCTTGACATACTTGACTGTAGCAGAAGATGTTTTTTCTAAGTTTTCGACTGCATGAAGCACAGCGTGATGTTCAATTTTTGATGTAATGATTGTCTCTACCCCCAGTCCATGAACAGCACCTTGCAAAATCATGTTGTCGCCCTCAGTTCCGCCAGAAGTAAAAATAATTTCCTTTGGATGAGCACCAAGTTCTTTCGCAATCGACTTTCGTGTGTTTTCAATCAAGCTTTTCGCAGTTCTTCCTTGACTGTGAATTGAAGATGGATTACCAAATGAAGCTGACAAAGTTTGTGTCATAATGTGAACAACCTCCTCTAGGACAGGAGTCGTTGCAGCATTATCGAGATAGATGGAATCCATAAAAAATTTTATTGAGTTTCAAAATCACAAAAGGTATTAATGATTATCTGAATGCTAGACAAAAGTTGCTTTTCATTAATCACCAATGGAGGAGCAAATCGAATGATATTTCCATGGGTGGGTTTAGCTAATAATCCGTTGTCTCGAAGTTTCAAACAAATATTCCAGGCCGTTGAACTCTGTTCAGAATCATTGATTACTATTGCATTTAACAATCCTTTCCCTCTAACAAGTTTTATTAACTTATTTTTTTTAGCAAAATGAGATAATTTTTCTCTAAATATTTTCCCTAACCTTTCTGCATTTTCAGCTAAATTTTCTTCTACAGCAACCTCTAATGCAGCCATAGCTACCCTACATCCAAGGGGGTTTCCTCCAAAGGTTGAACCATGCTCACCTGGTTTTATTGTCATCATAATTTCATCAGCAGCAAGTACCGCAGAAACTGGAAAAACTCCACCAGATAAAGCTTTTCCTAAAATTAAAATATCAGGTTTAACATCCTCGTGTTGACAGCAGAATAATTTTCCTGTTCTTGAAATACCAGTTTGAACCTCATCAGCAATAAATAATACATTTTTTGACTTACATAATTCATAGGCTTTTTTTAAATAACCTTCATCCGGTACTATCACTCCAGCCTCGCCTTGAATAGGCTCAACCATAAAACCAGCTACGTTTGGATCTTCTAAAGACTTTTCCAAATCTTTTAAATCATTGTATTTAACTATATCAAAACCAGGTAAATAGGGACCATAATCATTGAATGCACTAGGATCTGTAGATGAAGATACAGCAGCTAAAGTTCTTCCCCAAAAATTATTTTCGGCGAATATAATTTTTGCTTTGTTCTCTTGAACGCCTTTTATTTTATAAGCCCATTTTCTACATAATTTTATGGCCGTTTCACCCCCTTCTACTCCAGTATTCATAGGTAAAATTTTATCATAACCGAATAAACTAGTCACATACTTTTCATATAATCCTAGGATATTATTGTGAAAAGCACGAGAAGTTAAGGTTAAAACACTAGATTGTTCTTTTAAAGCTTTTACAATTTTAGGATGACAATGTCCTTGATTTACTGCTGAATATGCAGATAAAAAATCGAAATACTTATTCCCCTCTACATCCCAAACATATATTCCCTCACCTTTGCTCAGAACTACAGGTAATGGATAGTAATTATGTGCCCCATACTGAAGCTCATCATGTATGTAACGATCCGTTTTAGATGCAATCTTAGGCTTCATCACCAAAGTTTTGACGAAAGTAGTCAAATATGAACCAAAAAAAAAGACATTTCACCCAGACCTCTTGTGATAATATTTAAAAAATATTCTGCCGTATATAATTTTGAAATAAACAGCTTAAATATAAAAGTGTATATAATAATATTTAGAAAAATTTAAGCAATTCTAGGCCCCTGATATCATTATCGACCAAAATGCATTTTAATTTTTTCATGTTACATTTGGTATTCGTGTAAGTTAAAGATTTGTTGAAACAACAAAAAAATTGGTTCTAGTTTTCGAAATATTTTAAATAAAAAAGTAAAATGAAACTCATCAGGAGTGCAAATAACGATACCATCAAAAACATTGTTGGACTGATTCAAAAATCATCCACAAGAAAAAAAAGTGATGTATATGTTGTTGAGGGACAACGCGAACTCCAATTGGCTGTGAAGGGTGGTTTCGAAATTGACAAGTTATTTTATTGTCCAGAAATATTTAAACACCCAAAAATAGAAGAATGGTGCATAAAAAACTTGGGTATCAACAATATGGTTCGCGTAACTAAAAATGTATATCGAAAAATAAGTTATCGTAAAAACACTGAAGGAATTATTGCGTTGGTGAAAAAGAAAAAAATGGATCTTGACACTATTGTTTTCAAAAACAAAAATCCGCTGTTGCTGGTTGTCGAGAATATCGAAAAACCTGGAAATATAGGTGCCATGCTTCGCACGGCAGATGCATCTAAAATTGATTGTATTTTGGTAGCTGAGCCACAAACAGATATTTATAACCCTAATATTATTCGCTCAAGCGTGGGTGGATTCTTTTCAGTCCCCATCGGAGTGGGAACAAATGAAGAGGTTCATGCGTTTTTGAATCAACATCACATTACCCCTCATGCGGCGAGTTTGGAAGCAAATGTTTCTTACGAAACAATTGATTTCACTAAACCCTCAGCAGTTGTTGTTGGGGCTGAAACAACAGGGTTGAGCAAATTTTGGATAAATGCTTCCAAATCAAATATAAAAATCCCAATGCTGGGAACTTTAGATTCTATCAATGTGTCTGTGGCTGCAGGAGTACTTCTTTTTGAAGCAACTCGTCAGCGCAATTTTTACAGAGACCTAAGAATTTAGTACTTTTATAATATGGTTCAAGCAACTGAAACCGTATCGGAAAATGCGCAAATCGCAAAAGCCTACAAAGACTTGTTACGTATCAGCTATCAAAAGCTTACTGCCGCAGATAAAAAAATGATTCGGCTGGCACTAGACACTGCTGTTGATGCACACAAAAACCAAAGAAGAAAATCGGGAGAGCCTTATATCCTTCACCCAATTGCAGTGGCCAAAATTGTTGCCGATGACATAGGTCTTGGTGCTCCTTCAATTGCAGCTGCTCTTCTGCACGATGTAGTTGAAGATACAAAATACACCATTGATGATATCGAATCAATACACGGCACTCAAATTTCTAAAATTGTTGATGGTCTGACAAAAATTTCAAACTTGAAAAAAGATAAAAATGTGTCTCTTCAAGCAGAAAACTTTAGAAAGATGCTGCTCACGCTCAATGATGATGCAAGAGTTATAATCATCAAAATTGCTGATCGTTTGCACAATATGCAAACCATGGATGCCATGCCTCGCTATAAACAAATCAAAATTGCATCGGAAACACTTTACATCTATGCGCCATTGGCACATCGCGTCGGGATGTATAATATCAAAACCGAACTAGAAGATTTGGGACTAAAGTACACTGAGCCAGAGTTGTACATTGACATTCAAAAGAAAGTGCAAGAAAACCTCCAAAGCCAGCAAGACTTCATTGATGGTTTTGTGAAGCTGATAAAAAAATATTTACGACGTGAGGGCTTGTCATGTAAAATTGAAGGTCGCCAAAAATCTATCTATTCCACTAGGAAGAAAATGGTATCCAAAAAACTGGATTTTGATCAGATTTTTGATCGCTTTGCCATTCGTGTTATTTACAAAGCCGACCCCCAAGAAGAAAAGTTTTTGGCTTGGAAAATATATTCGATCATAACTGATTACTTTCAGCCCAATCCCCTTCGACTAAGAGACTGGATTTCTGCTCCTAAATCAACTGGTTATGAGGCGCTACATGTGACTGTCATGGGCCCTGAAGGACGATGGGTTGAAGTGCAAATTCGATCTGAGCGCATGCATGAAATTGCTGAGAAAGGATATGCTGCACACTTCAAATACAAACATGGAAAACAAGACGAAAGAGGGCTTGAAGTCTGGCTCAACCGACTGCGTGAAGTGCTCGAACAACCCAATTCAGATGCTGTTGATTTTGTCAAAGATTTTAGACTCAACCTTTATGCAAGTGAAATTTTTGTATTTACTCCTGAGGGGGATCTGAAATCACTGCCTCAAGGATCAACGCCAGTTGATTTTGCTTTTCACATACACACTGAGATTGGTATGCACACAAGAGGTGCTAAAATCAATGGAAAAATTGTGCCTCTTAGCTATCGCTTAAAAAGTGGTGATCAAGTTGAAATCATTACCTCTACTAAGGCTTTTCCAAATCCAAGTTGGTTGGATTATGTGATTACTTCAAGGGCTCGCTCGAGAATTCGATCATTTTTGAAAGAGGATAAAAAACAAATCGCAGAAGAAGGAAAAGAGATTTTAAGAAGAAAACTTAAGCAGTTAAAAATTAGCTTTAATAGCAAAACAGTTGAAAAACTCCTAGACTTTTATAAACTGAAAACAAGTTTAGATTTGTACTATCGCGTTGGAATTGGCACCATAGACAATGTCAAGCTCAAAAAATTTAGTTCCGATCAAAACAATCGTTTTCTAAACTTATTTAAGAGAAAAATACAAAAGAGCCCATCCTCGTCTTTTGTCGATGAAGACAAAATAACCAATAAATTCGATCAACTCGTTTTTGGAAAAAACGAAGAACAACTCGAATATCAACTCAGTCCATGCTGCAACCCAATTGCTGGTGATGATGTATTTGGATTCGTCACTGTGAGTGATGGCGTTAAAGTTCATAAAAATGAATGTCCAAATGCACTCACTCTGCGCTCAAACTATGCCTATCGCATTGTCAATGCCAAATGGATTGACTCATCTCAAGACGAATTTTCTGTTAAACTACAACTCACTGGTATAGATGATTTGGGACTTGTAAATAAGTTGACGCAAGTCATTTCGAATACAAACAATGTAAACATAATTCGCATGTCTTTTGATTCAAATGACGGGACGTTTGAAGGTCATGTTTTACTAAAAGTGAAGAACAACGCTCTGCTTAAGAAGATGATAAAGCAGCTTCAAAATATAAATGGAGTGCATAAAGTTGTTAGAGAGTAAAAAAACCTATGTAAATTTGCAATATATCATGGATAAAAATCAAGAAATTGTTCGAGATGTTTTTATTGCGTTTTTAGATAAAAACGGACATCGAAAAACACCTGAGCGTTTTGCCATTCTAGAGGAAATCTATCGAAATGATGATCATTTTGATATCGAATCTTTGTATTTGAAAATGAAAGAAAAGAAGTACAGAGTGAGCAGAGCGACTTTGTATAATACCATTGAGTTACTCCTCGACTGTGGCCTTGTTCGAAAACATCAGTTTGGCCCTCAACATGCGCAATACGAAAAGTCTTATTTTGACAGTCAACACGATCACATCATTTTTACTGATACAGGTGAGGTAAAAGAATTTTGTGATCCTAGAATTCAAATGATTAAAAAAAGTATAGAAGAAGTTTTTGGTGTGAACATTCATAATCATTCTCTTTACTTCTATGCAACTAAAACAAACATTAAGAAATAAATATGGGGTTAGATTTACTCCTTGGACTGCAATGGGGAGATGAAGGAAAAGGGAAGATTGTCGATGTATTGACAAAAAATTATGATATCATTGCTCGTTTTCAGGGAGGACCAAACGCAGGACATACGCTGAAATTCGACGGAATTAAGCATGTTTTGCACACCATCCCATCAGGGATTTTTCACCCAAATGCATTGAATCTTGTAGGAAATGGGGTCGTTATTGATCCTGTGATTTTTAGAAAAGAACTTGTAAATCTTGACAAATTTCAAATTGATTATCGTAAATCTTTACTCATTTCCAGAAAAGCTCATTTGATACTACCCACGCATCGACTTCTTGATGCTGCATCTGAAAAATCAAAAGGATCTAAGAAAATTGGCTCAACACTTAAAGGAATTGGACCAACTTATATGGACAAAACAGGTCGCAATGGAATTCGAATTGGAGATTTAGAATTTCCAAACTGGAAAGAAAAATACCGTGAACTTGCAAACAAACATGAAGAACTCATTGATTTTTATAAAGTTGACCTTGCATATGATCTTCAAAAATTAGAGTCCGATTTTTTTGCTTCGATTGACTTTATATGCGACAAACTCAGTTTTGTAGACAGTGAATCTGTTCTGGCAAATGCACAAGCAGATAACAAAAAAATCCTCGCTGAAGGGGCGCAGGGGTCATTGTTGGATATTGACTTTGGCACATACCCTTTTGTGACTTCCTCCAACACAACTGCAGCTGGGGCATGCACTGGCTTAGGTGTTGCGCCCAATAAAATTGAAGACATATTTGGCATCTTTAAGGCCTACACAACTCGTGTTGGCAGTGGACCATTTCCGACAGAATTATTTGATGAAACTGGGGAACAAATTGCTAAAGTTGGGAATGAGTTTGGTGCAACAACTGGTCGTCCTAGAAGATGTGGTTGGCTTGATTTGGTCGCACTAAAATATACTGTAAAAGTCAATGGTGTTACGCAACTGATGATGATGAAAGGCGATGTACTTTCAGGAATTGACAAGCTTAAGATTTGTACATCGTATGATTATCGTGGGGAAACGATTCATCACTTGCCGTTTTCACTTGAAGAAGAAAACCTTAATCCAAAATACATCGAGATGAATGGTTGGCTAGAGGATATTACTCTATGTACATCTTTTGATGAGCTGCCTTCTCAATTGAAAGAATATGTTGCATTTATTGAAAATTTTCTGGAAACTCCCATTCGACTTGTGTCTGTTGGGCCAGATCGAAAGCAAACTATTTTTCTATAAGTAGTAGAAACGTGAAAAACCAATTGAATATTGTCAAAGCATCCACATCTAATCTTTTTTTTGTTTTTGACACTTGCCATTGGTTATGGGCAAGAAACAAAAAAAGTTGACATTCGTCAGGCTGCTTCATTTGAAGTAAACGAAAAGTTGTTTCCCGACGCCAAAATCCTAAAATCGAATGCTAAGGTTCGTGTGCATCTTCATCATGATGGAATGGACATCTGGTCTGATGTAGCATACTTTTATGAAACTGAAAACTCATTTGAAGCAGAAGGAAATGTAGTTGTCAAACAAGGTGATAGTTTAAAGCTAAATAGTGAATATATTGAGTATAGTGGAATTACAAAACTCGCCATTGCCAAACACAAAGTAGAACTTGAAAACAATGAGTCCATCTTGCGAACAGATTCGCTTTTTTTTGATCGAAAAAAACAAGAGGCATATTACCAAACCACTGGTGAAATCACAAGTGAAGAAACAGTGATTCGGAGTCAATCTGGCACTTATGTTGTTAATGATAAAAAATATGAATTCATCTCCAACGTCAAGGTAACAGACCCCACTTTCACTATTTTTTCGCAGAGAATGGACTATTACACTGTAGTTCGTCACGCTTATTTTTATGGGGCAACAACAATCAACGGAGAAAGCTATGATGTGTTTTGCAATCGAGGTTTTTTTGATTCAAACCAAAAAAAAGGGTATTTCCAAGACCGAGCAACTGTCGACTACAACCTAAGAAACATCAAAGGAGATAGCATTTATTTCGATGATCATATACAGTATGTAGCAGCAAGTAGAAACGTACAAATCACTGATACCATTGGAAATAATGTCATTCGTGGAGATTATGGAGAAGTATTTAAAGACAAGGATTCCGCGATTGTAACCCAAAACCCTATTGCAGTAAAACTGGTGAATAGAGACTCCCTGTATATCCACGCAGATACACTATTGGGTACAGGTCCGATAGAGAACAGAATACTCACAGGCTATTATGGTGTTCGCATTTATAAAACAAACCTAAGTGGGGTTTCCGATTCGATACACGTAGATCAAAAATCAGGGCTTATTCAGCTGCTGCGCTTCCCTATTGGCGATCGAGAATCACAGCTGTTATCGGCTAGTGATATGACTAAGAGAAACCCTGTTCTGTGGTCTGCAAAAACACAAATAAGTGGAGATTTGATTCATCTATTGACAGACTCAACTACGAATGCTATTGATTCGCTTAAGATTTTTAACAATGCCATAGTTGCTGAGCAAGATTCTCTCAACCCTCTTCAATTTAATCAAATGAAAGGTATTTATTTGCTTGGCAATTTTGAGGACAATGATCTAAAGACGATTGATATCGATAAAAATGCTGAAATGTTGTATTATTTGTATGATGACACAACTAAAGATTTAATTGGAATCGATAAGGCCATTAGCAGTACCATGCGACTTCAGATGAAAGACAATCAAATTCAGTCTATTTCTTTTTTAAGTAGGCCTGATGGAGCTGTTTATCCAATCGATGAACTGCCACTCAATGATCAGAAACTACCAGGTTTTTATTGGCGTGGTGATGAAATGATTTTATCAAAAAATGATTTAGTGATTGAAACGACAAAGGAAAAATTAAAAGCCATCAAACACAAAAGCAATCAAAATCTTCCCTGATAGCAAACTTATAATGAGATGAGACAAACAATTCGAGATTTTTTCTTCACCCATCAAGCGCAAACAACAGCGCAACCCATTGGGCTTGAAATAAAGAAGGCGCGTGGCAGTTATATCATCGATATAAACAATAAGAAGTATCTCGATTTTGTAGCAGGTGTTTCTGCTTGCACCCTGGGACATTGTCATCCCAAAGTAATTCGTGCAGTTCGTGGTCAAATGAGAAAATATCTCCACGTCATGGTGTATGGTGAATTTGTACAAAACGAACCTGTAAAACTAGTCAAACTGTTGGCTGATCACTTGCCCAAAAAACTTTCTTGCACATATCTCACAAACTCTGGAGCTGAGGGAATTGAGGGAGCACTCAAGCTAGCGAAAAGGGCAACTGGCAGACAAAATATTATAGCTGCCAATAATGCCTATCATGGCAACACGCAAGGAGCAATGAGTGTAATGGGGAATGAAGAGCGAAAAAGAGCTTATCGACCACTGATACCTGGAACATCTTACATAGAGTTTAATGACTTTGACGGTATTGAAAAAATCAATACCAAAACTGCTGCAGTCATACTAGAGACAGTACAAGGTGGTGCAGGATTTATCGTTCCATCCAAAGCCTATATGAAAGCAATCAGAGAACAATGCAACAAAGTTGGAGCGTTGCTCATCTTAGATGAAATTCAACCAGGTATGGGTCGAACAGGCAAACTATTTGCCTTTGAACACTTTGATATGATTCCAGATATATTTGTGACTGGAAAAGGTTTGGGTGGTGGATTTCCAGTTGGTGCATTCTGTTCTTCCAAAGAACTTATGGATCTCTTACAAGACAAGCCAATTCTGGGACATATCACCACTTTTGGAGGGCATCCTGTCATTGCAGCAGCATGTCATGCGACATTAAAAACGCTTTTGCAAAGTAATTTGATGGCTCAAACGCTTGAAAAAGAAACATTCATTCGGGAATACCTTCAACACAAAGGGATCGAAGAAGTTCGAGGAAAGGGACTCATGATAGCCTTGATCATGACCTCTGAAGAGCTTGCAAAAGAACTGGTTAGAATTGCCTTAGAAAGAGGGTTATTGCTGTTTTTTTTGCTGTTTGAAAAGCGAGCCGTTCGAATTACACCCCCGTTGACAATATCTAAAAAAGAATTGAAAAAAGGCTGCGATATCATCTTAAATATACTTGATGAAATCTGTTGATTAAATTGTTAAAAACAAAAAAATTGTTTATTTCATTCTAAACCATCAAGCAGTTAACTTTATAGTAAGAATTTAAAACATTTGAAAAACCCGAATTTTAATAAAGACCACAAATCACCACTCGCCCGTTTTGAGTTGATGTTACAGTCAAATCAAGTGTACTTTTTCGACGCCACTGAATTTGAAGAAATCGTTCAATTTTACATAGATTCTGGCAGTTTACGATTGGCATATAAAGCAATAGAAATTGGTGAGAATCAACATCCAGATAATAGTGGTTTAAAACTTCTTCACGTCGAACTGATGTTGGTCAACAATCGTTTTAATGAAGCTGAAATACTTATCGATGAACTCAGGGAGATGGAACCCTACAATGAATATGTTTATATCCACAAGGCAGTTATTCTTTCAAAAACCAAAAGACATCAAGAGGCAATTCAGTTTTTAACCAAAGGGCTCAAATATTGCGATAGTAAAGCTGAATTTCATAACATGTTGGCTATGGAACACCTTTTTTTAGATAGTTATACAATGGCGAAAGAGCACTTTATTAAGTGTATCAGCGAAGACCCAAGAGACACTCATGCATTGTACAACATTATCTATTGTTTTGAATCGTTGGAACAACCAGATGGTGCTATTCAATTCCTCAATGAGTATTTACAAGCTAATCCTTTCAACGAAATAGCTTGGCATCAGTTGGGGCGTCAATATGCAAGTATAGGCTTGCTCAAACAAGCGTTGTCATCCTATGATTTTGCAATCATTTGTGATGATGAATTCATTGGTGCCTATTTTGAAATGGGTAAAACACTTCAGAAAATGAAGTGCTATAATGAAGCCATACTTGCCTTCGAAATGACTTTGTCAATTGACGAACCTACCCCCTTTGCACTCTTGCATGTAGGACTCTGTCATATTGAGTTAGGCAATACTAAACTTGCCATTCAGTATTTTAAAAAGACATTAAATGTAGACCCTTTGTATGACAAGGCATGGGTCGCTTTGATCGATGCCTACCGAGACAATAAAGACTACAAAAAAGCGCTTTATTATGCCAAAAAATCAATCCAAATCGATAATGTGAATGCCACAACATGGAAAAAATATGCTGAAATCAACTTTACATTAGGCTTTTTAGAAGAAGCTGATCATGGTTTTCAAGAATGTGTCAATTTAGGGAATTATGAAGTTGATACTTGGGTAAAATGGGCAGATGTTCTCAAAGAAACACATGACTATCCCAAAGCCATAGAAGTATTACAGCATGGATTAGAATTCCATGCTGAAAGCAGTGTAATCAACTTTCGCCTAGGTGGTATTTATTTGATTTCCTCCCAATCACTTGAGGCAAGGTTCTACCTCAAAAACGCTTATATGGCAGACGAAAAACAACTCAGCCACTTCTATGAAACCTTTCCACAGTTCAAGAGTTCTTCTTTTGTGAAGCAAAGTCTATCATTGAAAGTGTAATACTGCTGTTATTTCGTATTTTCGCCTAAACAATGAGTTCCAATCAGTCAGCTTTTATTGTATATCTTAAAGGAATATCCATGGGAATAGCAGACCTTGTTCCTGGTGTTTCAGGTGGTACGATTGCTTTAATTACCAATATTTATGAAGAATTGATTTCTTCTATCAATCGAGTTAATGGAAAAGAAATAGTGCAGCTATTGGGATCAAACCGAAAGAAGGCTTGGCAAAACATCAATGGCTCTTTTCTGCTTCCCCTTATTTTAGGAATTGCAACGAGCATCCTTTTTTTGAGTTCTATTATTCAGTTCTTTTTAGAAAATTACACCCTCTCACTATGGTCCTTCTTCTTTGGATTAATTCTTGCGAGTTCAATTTTAATCTGTAAAAATGTCAAACAGTGGTCTGCAACAACATTCATATGCTTGATTTTGGGTGGCATCACATCATTTTTAATTGGATTTCTAACACCCGCTGATGCGATACAAGCCCTGCCCTACCTATTTTTATGTGGTATGCTAATGATTATTGCCATGATATTGCCAGGGATTTCAGGCTCATTTATTTTGGTTCTTTTGGGTGCTTATGAAACTGCACTGTCAACTATTGATCTGGTTCGCTCTTTTCAAATACAAGGGTTTATCAACCTCGCAGCTTTTGGACTTGGGGCACTCGTTGGCATAAAACTATTCGCACTTTGGGCAGAAAAACTCTTTGCCAGCGCAAGAGATACCTTACTTGCAACAATGTCTGGATTCATGTTTGGTTCTTTGTATAAAGTTTGGCCTTGGACAAAACAATTGCCATACAGTCCAGATCCTTCATTTATTTTACCACAAATAAGCCATAGCAACACTGATTTTTGTATTGGCCTTTTTTTTATCATGCTTGGAATTTCAACTATTTATGCGTTTCACATATTAAGCAAAAACTAAACAAGTGAATCAAAGGGGGCTAAATGACAATATCTTACTTGTCGTCAAAGGATTGGCGATGGGTATTGCCAACAAAGTTCCAGGTGTTTCTGGGGGTATTGTTGCCATCGTCACTGGCTTTTACCCTGAATTTTTACACTCATTGAAACGCCTGAATTTCAATGCTTTTTTTATGCTCATAACAGGAAAATTTAAGCGCTTTTATCGATACACAAACGCTTTGTTTCTTTCGCTGATTGCTCTTGGGATTGTACTAAGCTACTTTACAGTATCTAGAGTACTTGATATCGCTCTGATACGTTATGAGCAGTATGTAAAAGCTCTGTTTTTTGGGATGGTTGTTATGTCTGTTCTTCTGTTGATTAGAGATTTTAAGAAATGGGAGTTGAAACTCTATATATTTAGTTTTGTAGGACTACTGGTCGGGGTTACACTTACGTTTTTAGAACCGGCTCCAGAAAACAGGAATCTATTGTTTGTTTTTTTCTGTGGCTTTGTAAGTATCATTGGTATGACACTTCCTGGACTTTCTGGCTCGTTTTTACTCATTATTTTGGGCAACTATGCGCTTCTATTGGTCGATGCTGTCAACGCAGTTTGGGAATTCGTTGTAAAGCTCATTCAAAACCCCTCTAGATTCAGTGCTGTGGCGCAAGAGCACAACGAGCTACTCACCATATTGGTTGTGTTTATCGTTGGTTCTATTGTTGGTTTGGTGAGTATTTCCAACCTACTTCATTACATCATTATTCGCTTTGAGTCAAGGCTAAGTGCATTAATCATTGGGTTTATCATTGGCTCACTTCCCATACTTTGGCCATGGTCTGATTTTCGTTTGCTCACCAACCCAAATGAACTAGCGACAACAATTGAATCTACAGGAATCAATCTATTTTTTTCTACCTTGTGGATTGGTATCGGTTTATTTATTGTTTTTATTTTAGACGTTTATGATAGAATACGACAATAAGCTTTTTGGATTGTTAGGTAAAGATATTGGGTATTCTTTTTCGAGGAATTACTTCTCAAAAAAGTTTAAAGCACAAAATCTCAAGCATCAATATGTCAACTTCGACCTCGATGATTTGTCAAATTTTGGAGAACTCCTCAAGCAAAAAGACATTTCAGGAATGAACGTAACAATACCCTACAAACAAGATGTGATTCCTTTTTTGGATAAACTTGACCTTGTCGCAGAAACAATTGGTGCTGTGAATACAATTGTATTTAGAGATGGTGAGAAAATTGGCTATAACACAGATCATATCGGGTTTAAAAAAACTCTTCTCCAACATGTAAAACCACATCAAAAACAAGCATTCGTTTTGGGTACTGGGGGCGCCTCAAAAGCAATTTGCTATGTGCTTGAACAACTCAACATAAAAGTACTTAAAGTTTCTCGTAACGAAGGGGAAGACAAAAAAACCTACGCTGAACTCACAAAGAAAGATTATATCGATCATACATTGATTGTCAATTGTACACCACTAGGCACCCACCCTCACACAGAGGCATTTCCACCGATTGACTTTGAGCAAATCAATCATACGCACTTGTTATTTGATTTGATCTACAACCCAGAAACAACCACATTTATGAAAATGGGCAAAGACAATGGAGCTACAGTGCTCAATGGTTATAAAATGCTTGTGGAGCAGGCAGAAGCCTCATGGTCTCTTTGGATGAATGCACATACAAAATAATTAAATCACAAAGATTTACTATCTTGTGAATAACTAAGTTAGCTGAATCATGTTAGATAATGATGCCAATTTGCCAAAGGCAAATGAAGACAAAGTGGACGAAAAACACCCTGAAAATGAAGTTCAGTCTGAAACATGTGTGAAAGAATCAAAGCAATCGATCGAGGATAAAGGACAAAAAAGTTTAGAAACACCTCAAAAAGAGAAGACTGCTGAAAGTGAGTCTATCATAGAAGAAAAAGAGCCCGCTAATCTTGTAAAAGAGGGTGAAAATTATGATGATCTTACGTTGGATCAATTACTCAATATAATTGAAAAAAAAGTAAATGCTGGAAAGGTAATGCAACATAGAAAGGACTTTGACACACTTTCAAAACTGATTGAAAAAAAGTTAGATCAACTGATAAAAAGTAAAAAAGAAGATTTCATTAATTCAGGTGGAGCACCTGAGGACTTTTATACCAAACTCCCAGAAAAAGTTACTTTTGACCAGTTGGTGCGTAAATTCAAAACAGAAAAATCAAGGTATTATCAAGACCTTGAAAAATCACAACAAAATAATTTGGCATTACGTAAATCACTCATCGATGAGCTCAAAGGGCTTATTGGAGTTGATCACCCCATTTCAGACACCTACAAGCAATTTAAAAACTTGCAAGCACGTTGGAGAGAATCAGGGCATGTTCCCCAAACAGAGGCAAATAATATTTGGAAAACATATCATCATCATGTAGGGATTTTCTATGATTTTCTTCACCTAAACAGAGAGTTTAGGGAACTAGATTATAAATATAATTATGAAGAAAAAATAAAAATCATTGAAGAGGTTGAGGCGATGGCCAAAATGGACAACATCCAAAAAGCATTTAGGAATCTGCAAGAACTTCACAAAAAATGGAAAGATGAGCTTGGCCCTGTCGCAAAAGAGCACGAAGAAAAATTATGGGAACGCTTTAGTCAAGCGACTAAATTGATACATGAAAAACGACAGTTTTTTCAAAAGAATCAAACAGAAATATTTAAAGCTAATTTCGAAAAAAAAACCAACTTGATTGCACAAATGCGAAAACTCAACGAAGTTGATGTCAAGGCTCACAATGAGATGCAAAAATTAATTCGAAATATGGAAACTCTACGAACCTCGTTTTTCGATTCTGGTAGTGTCAGCCGAGGCAAAAGCGGAGAGATTTGGACAGCTTTCAAAGAAGTTATGCGTGAATTCAGCAGGAAAAGAAACTCCTTTTACAAATCACTCAAAAAAGAGTACGCTGAAAATATGAAAAAGCGAATGGAGTTGGTCAAGCAAGTGGAAGAATTACACCAAACAGAAGATTTCGCTTCCTCTACTCCAAAGGTCATTGCACTGCAAAAGCAATGGAAACAAATGGGGCCTCTGTCAAGAAAACAAAATGATACAGCATGGAATCTCTTCCGCAAAGCTTGCAATGATTACTTTGATTTACTTGACAGTAAAAAAAATAAATTATCAGAAGCTGAGCAACTCGCATATAGTGAGAAAAATAAGCTACTTCAAACTATCCAGTCTGAAGAAAGTTTTGATCGAGTTATTATTGACAAGTGGATAGAAGATTGGATAGCAATAGGATCAGTGGGACAAAAAAAGAGCAAGATTAACAATGAGTTTTATACTGTTGTTGAACATGCACTGAAACAAAGTGGTGAAACCAAAGACTTCATTACAAAATATATATACAAAGTAAAGCTCAAGCTAATGGGTGATCAAACCAAGCTTGTTCAAAAAGAGAAATCTCAAATAAAGCAGCGACTTGACAAAGCAAAGCAACAATATATCCAACTTGAGACCAATATGGAGTTTTTTACAAAAAGTTCATCGGAAAATCCATTGGTTACCAAGGTCATGAATGATCTTGAAAAGCAAAAGAAAATCATCGACCGTTTGGAGAAAAAATTAAAGGCTTTTAGGGGCTTAAATTTAATTCTCTGACTTTACTTCTTGCCAGAATTTTCCCCAGCTATCAAGATCTAGTTGGCTCATCTCGATTTGACGATCTGATATTTTTGACTCCATTTTCAAAAATCGTTTGCGGAATTTTTGATTTGCATTCGACAGAGCGTCGTCTGGGTTGATGCCCATAAATCTAGCATAATTGACTAGCGAAAAAAGTAAATCTCCAAATTCTTCCTCTGCTCGTTTTTGACTTTTTTGATTGACTTCATAATAAAATTCTCGAAGCTCTTCTTCTATTTTCTGAATCACTCCATCAATATGTTGCCAATCGAAGCCCACACCAGCAGCTTTTTCCTGCATTCGATATGCCTTTACCAAAGGAGGTAATGATGCTGGCACGCCACTCAAAACACTTTTGTTATTCTCTTTGAGTTTGATTTTTTCCCAGTTCTGCTTTACCTCATCATAACTGTTCGCCTCCACGTCTCCATAAACATGAGGATGACGCTTGATCAGTTTATCACAAATACGATTTGCTACATCGGCAATGTCAAATGATGATTGTTCGCTACCTATTTTCGCGTAGAATACGATGTGTAGAAGTAAATCTCCAAGTTCAGATTTGATTTCATCATAATCTCCACTCAACAGAGACTCACTCAATTCGTAGGTCTCTTCAATGGTTAGATGTCGTAAGCTCTCAAAGGTCTGTTTTCGATCCCAAGGGCATTTTTCTCGAAGTTCATCCATGATCGTTAATAAACGATCGATCGCCTGTAATTGTTTATCGCGATTTTCCATTATTGTTTCGTTTCATTATTTTTGCAAACTCCATTGGATAATCAATTTTGATGTTGCCTTTTTCAATTTGAGTGAGTTTCGAATTTAAAATCTTTCGCTTAAAAGTGCTGAGTTTATCTGTAAATAGTTTGCCTTCTATATGATCATACTCATGCTGTACAACACGTGAAGACAAACCTGTGAGATGCAATTGATGATGATTAAAATCAAGGTCGTAGTACGAAATTGTGACTTCATCATCACGCGTCACCTCACCCCGAATATCTGGGATACTCAAACATCCCTCATTAAAGTCGATCGTCTCTCCTCCAAATTCAATAACAGTTGGATTGATAAATACATGCTTAAAGTTTTCGATGACTTGCTTTTCATCTTCAGAGATTTCAGGATCGGCAGCAAAGGGGCTAGCGTCAACGATAAACAGTCGAAGAGCAAGGCCAATCTGAGGGGCTGCAAGGCCTACACCATTTGCGTTATACATGGTCTCCCACATATTGTCAATCAATGCTTTTAGATCAGGATAATTTGCATCAATTTCATCTGTTTTTTGACGAAGAATAGGATGCCCATAAGAAAAGATTGGAAGAATCATGATGTTTTGGTTTGCTGGTTCATCAAAAAGGACTGAAGCAATAAAGTAGCACTGACTTGATCGATGAGTTGTTTGTCTTCTCGGACTTGTTTTTTTGTGCTAGCCCTCGAGATTTCGTGTGAAGCAATTTTGGATGTAAATCTTTCGTCATAGGCATGGATTTGAAGTTTGGGAAACCACGACTTACACTCTTCAATAAAACGCATAACATCAGTCGCTATTGAAGAAGGTTGATTGTGCAAACGTTTGGGCATTCCAACAACAATGCCCTCAACACTCTCTTCTTTAACATAATCTTTTAGAAAATCGAAGAGGTTTTCAGTAGAAATGGTATCGTGACCAAAGGCAAAGACTTTGTCCTTGTCAGTAAATGCGATTCCACATCTTTTTTTGCCGTAATCTATTGCCAATAATCTGCCCATTGATGCAAAAATACACTTATTGTAACGATTTTGTGAACAGGTCTATTTTTTGATAAAATGCAGTTATCTTTGAAAAAAATTGCAAATGAGTGAACAGCGAACTATCATCGAGGAAGCATGGGATAACCGTGCATTGTTAGAAAATAAAAATGTACAGGGAACGATTCGTTCGATAATCGACCAGTTAGATAAAGGGGACTTGCGTGTTGCCGAACCAACAGCAAATGGATGGCAGGTGAACGAATGGGTAAAAAAAGCAGTTGTCCTATATTTTCCGATTCAGGGGATGGAAACGCTTCATGCGGGACCTTTGGAGTTTCATGACAAAATCCCATTAAAAACAGGCTATAAAGAAAAAGGCGTTCGAGTAGTTCCTAATGCTGTTGCACGTCATGGTGCATATATTTCACCAGGTACGATTCTTATGCCGAGTTATGTCAACATTGGAGCCTATATCGATAAGGGAACGATGGTAGATACTTGGGCTACTGTTGGGAGTTGTGCGCAAATCGGCAAAAATGTTCACTTGAGTGGTGGAGTTGGGATTGGCGGTGTTTTAGAGCCTCTTCAGGCTGCTCCTGTCATCATTGAAGACAATGCCTTTGTCGGGTCACGATGTATTGTAGTTGAGGGGGTTCGAGTAGAAACAGAAGCTGTTTTGGGTGCCAATGTGGTGCTCACTGCATCGACAAAAATCATTGATGTAACAGGTGAAAACCCTGTTGAAACCAAAGGAATTGTACCTGCTCGTTCAGTTGTCATTCCTGGGAGTTACACCAAGTCTTTTGCTGCAGGAGACTTTCAAGTGCCTTGTGCCCTCATCATTGGCAAGCGCAAAGAAAGTACTGATAAAAAGACATCTCTTAACGATGCGCTGCGAACTTATGATATTTCAGCATAAACCATTGTAAATCATACATTTGGAGGTATGACTATTAAAAAATGTCTTGCTGCACTCCTGAATTCGGGGGTTATTCTGTTTCCATCCGATACTGTTCTCGGACTTGGCTGTGATGCAACAGATGAGGAGGCAGTCAAGAAGATTTTTTTGATTAAAAACAGAAAGCAAAACAAATCTCTTGTCTCCTTGGTTTCCAATTTTGAAATGCTAAAAGAATATGTTGAATCGATCCCCAAACAGGTGTTTGACATCTTGGATAATGCAAGTGTTCCGACAACAATTGTTTATCCTAAGGCAAAACAACTTGCTCCTATGGCAATGGCTGATGATGGGTCTATGGCCTTTCGAATTCCGAAGAGTGGTTTTGCCCTTGATTTGATAAAGTCCTTTGGTAAACCCATCATTGCTACCTCTGCGAACCTCAGTGGTGAACAAATCCCAGAGGAATCATCTCAAATCAGCAGTCGTATTTTGGAGCAAGTAGACTATGTTGTACCTTTGAAATTAGGAAAATACCCTGTTACACCATCGAGAATTGTGAAGATGACAAGTGATGGGGAAATCAAAACAGTTCGTCCTTGACAACAGATAAAAATTTACATCAAGCATTTTCAGATCCCATCTTTTCTGCGATTGGCGAAATCTCTGAAAAAATGCAAACACGAGCGTTTGCTATTGGTGGATGTGTTCGAGACGCATTGTTGCAACGCAAAGACACCAAAGACATTGATATCGTTTGTGAAGGTAGTGGTATTTCGCTGGCAAAAGCAGTTGCTGACCAGCTTCCAAATACAGGAAAATTGAGTGTTTATAAAAACTATGGAACTGCAATGATTCGCGTTGGCGCGTTCGAGCTTGAGTTTGTGGGTGCTAGAAAAGAAAGTTATAAAAGAAATAGTCGAAATCCAGTTGTGGAGAGTGGTAGTTTGGCAGATGATCAGAAGCGTAGGGACTTTACAGTCAATGCCTTAGCCTTTGCACTGAACCCCTCAGAATTTGGAACACTCATCGATCCTTTCAATGGGTTGGATGATTTGGAAAATAAAATACTGAAGACCCCAACAGCTGCTGCACAAACCTTCTCCGACGACCCTTTGAGGATGCTTCGCGCTGTGCGCTTTGCAAGTCAACTTGGCTTTACAATTGAGACACAAACGATGAAGTCGATCGCTATCATGGCTGATCGAATCGACATCCTATCGAAAGAACGAATCATTGATGAGATTCATAAAATATTGCTGACAGCTAAACCCTCTACTGGATTTTTACTGTTAGACAAACTAGGATTACTCCAACGAATTCTTCCTGAGCTTTGTGCGTTGAAAGGGGTTGAAGAAGTGGAAGGACAACGCCACAAAGACAATTTTTATCACACCTTTGAAGTTGTTGACAACATCTGTGAAACCACTGATAATTTGTGGTTACGTTGGGCAGCATTGCTACATGATATTGGAAAAGCACCCACCAAAAAGTTCAATCAGAAAGTCGGGTGGACCTTCCATGCTCATGAGTTTATGGGTGCGAAAATGGTTTACAAATTGTTCAAGCGATTAAAAATGCCGCTGAATGAGAAGATGAAATACGTACAAAAACTTGTATTTATGAGCTCGCGACCAATTGTCATATCGCAAGATATTGTAACTGATGCAGCAGTGCGCAGGCTGGTTTTTGACGCTGGAGAACTAATCGAAGATCTATTGCTTTTGTGTGAAGCTGATATTACAACCAAAAACCCACGTCGATTTGAAAAATATCACAACAATTTCAAAATCGTTCGTCAAAAAATCGTTGAAGTTGAAGAGCGAGATCGCATTCGAAATTTTCAACCTCCTGTCGATGGGGAATTTATTATGCAAGCATTTGGCGTAGGCCCTTGCCGAGAAATTGGATTGATCAAAGAGCATATTAAAGAAGCCATCCTTGATGGAGAGATCCCAAATGAGTTTGAAGCAGCACACAAAATGATGTTGCAAAAGGCACACGAGCTCGGATTTAAACCCATAAAAGAAACAGATGAATAACCCTATATTTTCCTGGGCACAATGGGCCTTACTATCTGTTTATTTGGTCATCCTTGCTGGTGCAATTGTACGAATGACTGGCAGTGGTATGGGGTGTCCTGACTGGCCAAAATGCTTTGGGTATCTCATCCCTCCCACTGAACGTAGTCAACTGGACTGGAAACCTGAAAAGACCTATGATAAAGGAAATGTGATTATCTATAAAAACTCATTACAAGTCGCAATCAAAGACTTCAACAGTGGTAAAACAATAGATTTTAGTAACTGGGAGATTTACGATAAACACGATTACACGACTTTCAATGCCACCCACACATGGGTAGAGTTTATCAATCGATTACTCGGCGTAATTTCTGGTTTGATTGTCCTTGGCCTATTCATTCGCAGTCTTTGGTGGATTAGAAGCACTCCAATACTAGCTGTTTTTTCTTTTTTAACAGTTGTTGGCATGGGTATACAAGCCTGGCTGGGAAAAACTGTCGTTGACTCCAATCTACTGCCTAGTAAAATATCACTTCATATGGTCATGGCACTCCTCATTGTCAGTGGATTGCTTTTTATACGTGCAAAGAGTCATGGAAATCAAATTCAGCTCCCTTCAAAAAAATGCATCAACCTGATTGCTGTTGCTTTTATTTTAACCATCATTCAATTTGGATTGGGAGTTGATGTGCGACAATTTATCGACTATCAAATCAAACAAGCAGGGTATGATGATCCACAGTTATGGCTGAGTCTTCCAGAGATCTCATTTTATGTTCATCGCTCCTTGTCGTTGTTTGTGGTGGCAGTCAGTATCATGATCTACAGGCAGGTCGTGAAAGAAGGTCTTGAAAGAAAGTATATTCATTTTATTATTGGATCTATTCTAGCAGAAATTGCACTTGGAATTTTAATGTATTATGTTGATTTTCCTTGGGGTACACAGCCACTTCATTTACTCATTGCAGTATTATTATTTAGCGCCCAATTTTATTGGTTGCTTCGCATAAAAATTAAACCAAATGATTTATCGATTTAGAATTATTTTAGATGCCGAAGACGATATTTTCAGAGATGTAGAGCTGGAAAGCAGTTCTACTTTTGAAGACTTACACAATACAATCATTCAGTCTTTTGGGATGAGTGGTCACGAAATGGCTACCTTTTATGTGGCTGATGAAGAATGGAATCAGGGTGAAGCAATTGCTTTAACAGATATGTTTGAAGAACCCTCAAAGTTGATGCATCAAACTGCCTTGCAAGATGTTTTTGCTGATGATCAAAAAACAGCACTTTACATCTATGACTTTTTAAACATGTGGACTTTTTTTGTCACCTGTGTCGAAGAGGCTGAGTCCATCCCTGGTGTAAGCTACCCACAGCTTGTGTTTAGTCATGGTGTAGTCCCAGACCAGGCCCCACAAAAAACATTTGAGCAGTCAGAGGAAATACAGTCTGACGACGACCAAGAGGGATGGGAAGATGAAAGCTATCATGATGATCAATGGTATTAATCATTGCGAAGCATCTCGTGATTTTCGTAATTCCGCTTCACAAATTCAAATGCTGCTCGTACTATTCCGCCCATATTAAAACTGTTATTGAAGTTTTTATCAGGGATATACGCATAGATTTCAGACTTGAGTTGTTTCACATTCTCAGGCGTTGAGAGTTCATCTTTCAGCATACATTTCATCAGTTGTGTTAGACGAGTCTCTGTGCTCAAAATTCGTTTGGCGATAATCGCTCTTTCTTCAATTTTATATTGATCAACAGCATTTTTATCTAAATAATTACGAACCAATTCAACCATTGGGAAATTTTCTTTAAAAAATTGGGGTCGATATACCTTTAACTTGGCTTCATAGGACTGCTGGTCAAAATCAATTGAACGTATTTTATAAACAACTTGATCGAAGTCATGGGTTGGCACGATGACATAATTGTAGGAACGCATATCACCCAAGAGACGAATCATACATCTTTCATTGAATTTTACAAATTGTTTGGCAATTTGACTCTTCTCGCTGTTGGAACACTTTGGCAAATAGTTTGAAATAAATTCATCACCAGGTATTCCAGCAATATGCTCCTCTACCAAGGTATCCTCATGTACCAAAAAATTTAGATTATAAGGAGATAGCATGTGCTCAAACTCCAAACCATAAGCACGAGAGGCATCTGCTTTTTTTATATAGAAATAAACGAAATTGTCGTTTAAGATGTTTCGGATTTTGATTCGAAATGGTTTTGAATTTCCAAAAGTGCAGTAATCAATCGCATCCACATTCAAAAACCTAACCATGTCAGTACTTCCATCAGACAAAAGAAGGGTGTATATACGTTTCAAATTGTCATCAATTTCATGACGTTCACTGTCATTGTAAAAAACACGAACCCATAAGGTGTCATTATCATTTTTGTCCATCACAGAAACGGAACCAGAAAAACGCTCCAAGTCATGATAGGAAATTGGAAATGGAGCAGTTCTGTTGTAATGAGCTAAATAATCAACTAAAAAAGGGCTAATTGGATAGCTTGGTTTTTTTGTTGTAATTAATTTATCATTAGATGCCATAGTGCAAAAGTAATGGCTTTTGCCCAATGTTATGGGCAACATCAATTGAGCAGTGCCTGAAATTATGGTATTTTTGTATGCTATGAAGTTTCATATTGTTTCCGATTTCAAGCCAACAGGCGATCAGCCAGAAGCGATTCAACAACTCACAGAGGGATTGGAGAGTCGTGATAAATTTCAAACACTCATGGGTGTCACAGGATCGGGAAAAACATTTACTGTTGCCAATGTTATCGAAAAGGTGCAACGACCCACCTTGGTGCTTGCGCACAACAAAACCCTTGCTGCTCAACTATACGCTGAGTTTAAGCAGTTTTTTCCTGAGAACGCTGTTGAATACTTTGTTTCCTATTACGATTATTATCAGCCTGAGGCATACATCCCCACAACTGGAACTTATATTGAAAAAGACTTGTCTATTAACGAAGAAATTGAAAAGCTAAGACTGAGTACAACCTCTTCCCTATTATCAGGTCGAAGAGATGTATTGGTAGTCGCATCAGTGTCGTGCTTATATGGGATTGGAAACCCAATCGAATTTCGAAAAAATGTGATTAGCGTAGAGGTGGGTCAGGTCATTGCTCGCACTGCGTTTTTACATCGACTGGTGCAAAGCTTATACGCTCGAACCACAGCTGATTTTCTTCATGGCACCTTTCGCGTGAAGGGGGATATTGTTGATATTTTCCCAAGCTATGCCGATCATGCGTTTAAAATCCACTTTTTTGGTGATGAAATCGAAGCCATTGAATGCTTTGATCCAATTTCAAATAAAATCAAGGAAAAATTTGATAAACTCACCATATACCCTGCAAACATGTTTGTCACATCGCCTGATGTGTTACAAAATGCAATTCATCAAATCCAAGATGATTTGGTTGCGCAAGTGGGTTACTTTAAAGAAGTCGGCAAGCACTTGGAAGCTACTAGGTTGGAGGAGCGAACCAACTTTGATTTAGAAATGATTCGGGAGTTGGGTTATTGCTCGGGGATCGAAAACTATTCACGCTATATCGACGGTCGAGCGCCAGGTACACGTCCTTTTTGTCTTTTGGACTACTTTCCCGAGGATTATCTAATGATTGTTGATGAAAGTCATGTTACTCTTTCACAAGTACATGCAATGTATGGAGGTGACCGAAGTCGGAAAGAAAACCTAGTTGAATATGGGTTTCGACTACCTGCTGCTATGGACAACCGACCATTGAAATATGAAGAATTTGAGTCTCTTCAAAACCAAGTGATTTATGTGAGTGCCACTCCTGCTGATTACGAACTGGAACAGACAGAGGGTGTTTATGTGGAGCAAATCATTCGTCCTACAGGGCTGTTGGATCCAATCATTGAGGTTCGTCCAAGTCAAAATCAAATCGATGATTTGGTAGAGGAAATTCAGGTTCGTGCAGAGGCAGATGAACGTGTGCTGGTCACTACCCTAACGAAGCGAATGGCAGAAGAATTGACCAAATATCTATCTCGTATTTCGATCAGATGTCGTTATATCCACAGTGATATTGATACGCTAGAACGTGTAGAAATCATGCAAGATTTACGACGAGGGTTGTTTGATGTTTTGATTGGTGTCAATCTACTTCGGGAAGGCTTAGACCTGCCAGAGGTGTCGTTGGTAGCCATCATCGATGCAGACAAAGAGGGTTTTTTGCGATCTGCTCGATCGCTAACACAAACAGTAGGTCGGGCAGCTAGGCATTTGAATGGGAAAGCCATTATGTATGCTGATAAAATCACCAAAAGCATGCAAAAAACAATTGATGAAACCAATTATCGGCGGGAAAAACAACTTACTTTCAACGAAAAACATGGCATCACCCCGACGCCATTAAATAAAGCTGTTGAAGGAGTTTTTGGATATGATAATGAAAAGGTAGAACAAATTCAGCAAGCAGCAGAGCCCGAATTGGAATATATGAGTGTAGAACAAATTCAGAAACAAATTAGGGAAACACGAAAAGCAATGGAAGTCGCTGCGAAAGATCTAGATTTTGTCGAAGCAGCACGACTGCGTGATCTGATGAAAAGTTTTCAAGACCATTTGAAATTTTAACAAGTGTAAGATGTTTTTTGCACAGTAACAGTGACAATGAATGAAAAATTCTCTTTAGAAGGAAAAATATATGCTTCCACTTTCACAATTTTGAGCGAAACCGAAGACAATTCGAACTATATCATTCAGACTCCCAAAAGGGAGGTGCTTGAAAAAGTGAGAGGGCTATTAAATGAAATCAACTCTGAACTTGGACCATCACGTGATATTTTATTGAGAACGATTAGAGCGACTTTCTATTATAATGCATTTGCTCGAAATCCAATCCTGATGATTCAATCAGCTATGGATTTACTCGGCAGAAATAAATTGTCAAGCCAAAAGTCAAGCAATCACTAAGCAATGAAGAAAATGCAAAACCCTAATGCCAAAAAATTACAAACAGTAAAATAAAAAAACCAGCCCGAGGGCTGGTTTTCAAATTAGTTGATTTTAATCACCTTTTTAGGCTCAAGGATAGCTTCTTTACGTTTGGGAAGTTCAATCGATAGCAAACCATTTTTATAATTGGCTTTGATGTTATCAGTATCAATTGTTTCAGGAATACGAAAGCTGCGCTGAAATGACGCATAGTCAAACTCCTTGCGCATAATGAGAGCATTTTCCTCACTTAATTCTTTTTCAGAAGTCGTTGAAATCGTTAACGTATCATTTTCTAACGCCAGATCAAAATCATTTTTTTCTTTACCAGGAGCGACCAGTTCTATGAAAAACGCATTGTTTTTCTCTATGATGTTAACTGCTGGCTTTTGATATGTTCTATCATTGACATCAATGCCAAATTCACGATTAAAAAAATCATCAAAAAGCGATGGAAACCAAGGTGTTGTTCTTCGAATAATGTTCATAATATTAATTTTTAAGTTTGATAGTAATAAATCAAATGATGAACCAAACGAATAAATATGCCATAATGGCATTTATTTATTCATTTTATATGACAAAATGTCTATTTAATGAAGAACTTCCTGTACTTTGTCAGCAGCTTCTTGGAACAAAACTGCAGTGTGAACAGCCAACCCAGAGTTGTCAATCAATTCTTTAGCGATGTCGGCATTGGTACCTTGTAGGCGAACAATGATGGGAACTTGTATACTATCGCCCATGTTTTTATAGGCATCAACAATACCCTGAGCTACGCGATCGCAACGAACAATCCCTCCAAAAATATTGATTAATATCGCTTTTACTTTAGGATCTTTGAGGATCAATCGAAAAGCTATTTCGACTCTCGCTGCGTCAGCAGTTCCTCCAACATCAAGAAAGTTTGCTGGTTCGCCACCTGCTTGCTTGATCAGATCCATTGTTGCCATTGCCAGACCTGCTCCATTGACCATACACCCAACATTGCCATCAAGAGCAACATAGTTTAGACCCACTTCTTTGGCTTCTACCTCAACAGGGTTTTCTTCTCTTATATCACGAAGTATCTGATAGTCTTTATGTCGAAATAAAGCATTGTCGTCCAAAGATACTTTGGCATCGACTGCCAAGATTTTTTCATCTGACGTTTTGAGTACAGGATTGATTTCAAAGAGTGAAGAATCGGACTGAACATAGGCTGAATACAAGGCTGTTACAAAACGTGTCATTTCTTTAAACGCATTGCCCGAAAGACCTAAATTAAACGCAATACGACGCGCCTGAAAAGGCATTAAACCAACTGCATGGTCAATGTCTTCTGTAAAAATCAAATGAGGTGTTTCCTCAGCAACTGTCTCAATATCTACACCTCCTTCAGTCGAATACATAATCATATTACGACCTGTCGATCGATTGAGCAATACAGACATATAGTACTCCTCTGGCTCAGACGCTCCGGGATAATACACATCCTCAGCAATCAAAACTTGATGTACACGTTTGCCCTCTGGAGGGGTTTGAGGAGTAACTAAATCCATCCCCAAAATACTGTCAACAACCTCCTCGACTTTGTCAATCCCTCTGGCCAGTTTCACACCACCACCTTTACCACGTCCTCCTGCATGTATTTGTGCTTTAACAACAAACCAAGAGGTTCCTGTCTCTTTGGAAAGCTCTTGGGCAACTGTTAATGCATTTTTGGTGGTATGGGCAACCTTGCCTCTTTGAATGCGAACACCAAAAGATGATAAAATTTCTTTGGCTTGGTACTCGTGTACGTTCATAGTATTGTTTGTTTATTGCAAAAATAGAAAACAAACATCGATAACAATAGTCAAATCTATTTTTGTTTTTGTTACATTTATAACATTTTGTTGTATTTTTATAATAAAGTAAAAAGTACTTTGATTTCAGTGTTGACAAAGCTAGATTTGTAGCAAATTTTAAATGATGGAAAATTCTGTATTGACATCAATAGCAAATCAATTTGGGAGTCCAATCTATGTCTATGACGCTGAGAAAATAAAAGATCAGTACACGCGTTTATCTAAAGCGTTTCAGCATGTATCGCAATTACGAATCAACTATGCTGTGAAGGCGCTGTCAAATGTCAATATCCTTAGCTATTTGCACAGCCTGGGTGCTGGACTCGACACTGTGTCGATTCAAGAAGTCAAGTTGGGTCTCTACGCAGGCGTACCAGCACAGAAGATAATCTTTACACCCAATGGAGTTTCTCTTGAGGAGCTAGAGCAAGCAGGTGCACTTGGAGTGCAAATCAATATCGATAATCTTACCCTACTCGAGCAGTTTGGCAGTAAACACCCTGAAGTGCCAGTCTGTGTTCGTATCAATCCCCATGTGATGGCAGGTGGCAATGCTAATATCTCAGTGGGGCATATTGATTCAAAGTTTGGGATTAGCATCCATCAACTACCACACATTGTTCGGATTGTCGAAAATACAGGAATGCGTATCAATGGTATTCACATGCATACAGGAAGTGATATCCTTGATATTGATGTGTTTTTGCATGCCGCTGAAATTTTGTTTACAACTGCAAAATCGTTTGACAACCTTGATTTTTTAGACTTTGGCAGTGGATTTAAGGTCCCCTATTACCCAAATGATATTGAAACCAATATAGAAGAATTGGGAGAAAAACTAGGGGAACGTTTTCAGTCGTTTTGTGAAGATTATGGCAAAAACCTGACTTTGGCTTTTGAACCAGGAAAGTTTTTGGTCAGTGAGGCTGGATACTTTCTCACCCAAGTCAACGTAGTGAAGCAAACGACTTCAACAGTATTTGCGCAAGTCAATAGTGGATTTAACCATCTGATTCGACCCATGCTGTATGGCTCACAACATCATATCGAAAATATTTCCAATACAAACGGAAGAGAGCGATTTTACTCTGTAGTGGGCTACATCTGCGAAACAGATACTTTTGCTAACAATCAAAGAATCAACGAAATTTCGGAAGGTGATTTATTGTGTTTTCACAACGCAGGTGCCTATTGTTTTTCGATGGCGAGTAACTACAATGCTCGCTTTCGCCCAGCAGAAGTTCTATGGCATCAAGGCAAAGCCAAATTGATTCGTAAAGCAGAACAATTTGAGGATTTAATCCAAAATCAAGTTTTGTTAGACCTCGCTGCAGTGAAGGTTTCGTAAGAATTTACTGAACAATTCTTATTTATCTATTTACGCTTTTAATTGCTAAAGGCGTTTACACTTAACGATGTCGTAGTACATTTTAGAGCAGGTTTGCAGTTTTAATTTACCCAATAACTCCCGACCCGATCAGTTCATCATCAAAATACCAAGCGGCAAATTGCCCTGCTGCTATGGCTGACTGTGGTTTGTCAAAGACCAAATACAAGCCTTTGGCTGTTGGATGTAGGGTTGCTTTTACCAATGGCTGACGATAGCGAACGCGAGCCTTTACAACGATAGACTTTTGGGGAATCAAATCTCTTCGTATCCAATGAATATCTTCCTTATCAATCCATAAAGCAGAGCGATACAGCCCTGAGTGCGCTTTTCCTTCGCCTACATAGATAATATTCTCCTTCACATCTGTAGCCAATACGAATAAAGGTTCTTTGGTACCACCGACAGCCAACCCTTTACGCTGTCCAACAGTGAAAAAATGAGCTCCCTTGTGATCACCTACTTCAGGTCCATCAGCAGAAGTATAGGTGTATTTTTCAGCAAGACTTTCTGGTGTATTTTCCCTTTTGGTTTGATACATAGGGTGATCGTGTGCCACTTGCAGAATTCGACCCTTCTTGACTGCGAGTTGCTGCTGTAAAAAATCTGGCAAACTGACCTTTCCTACAAAGCACAACCCTTGTGAATCTCGCTTTTCGGCAGTAACCAATCCTTGCTCTTTGGCAATGGTACGCACCTTTGGTTTGGTCAACTCCCCTAACGGAAATAGTGTTTTGGACAATTGTTCTTGGTTGAGCTGACACAAAAAATAAGATTGATCTTTATTATTGTCCACTCCTGCCAATAACTGGTAATAAGTAGCCCCATCCTTCTCAACTTGCCCTTTACGACAATAGTGACCTGTCGCGATGTAGTCTGCCCCTAACTCCAATGCAATTTTGAGAAACACGTCAAATTTGATTTCGCGATTGCACAAAACATCAGGGTTTGGTGTTCGACCACGTTCATATTCAGCGAACATATAATCGACAATTCTCTGCTTATATTCCTCACTCAAATCCACTGTTTGAAAGGGAATACCAAGCTTTTCAGCAACGAGCATTGCGTCATAGCTATCTTCTAACCAAGGGCACTCTTTGGAGATCGTAACACTATTGTCATGCCAATTTTTCATAAACAAGCCAATCACCTCATAGCCCTGTTCTTGCAACAGAAAGGCTGTAACACTCGAATCGACTCCCCCAGAAAGCCCAACAACGACACGTTTTGAATTGGATTCCATAGCGAAACAAAGGTAACCAAAAGCTGTCTAGCGACGGCGACCTGATCGTCTTTGCTGTTCAGCCTGCTCCATCATCTCTTCCATTTTTCGCTGGAAACGACTTTGTTTTTTAGGCTTCTTTTTATTTTCCTCGATTTGCAAAAAGATTTTTTCTTCGTCTATGATATAATTTTTTATCACCAACATTATTCCTATTGTAATCAAGTTTGAAATTAGATAATACAAGCTCAAACCAGAGGCGTAGTTGTTAAAGAAAAACAGCATCATAATTGGCATGAGATAAATCATAAACTTCATATTGGGCATGCCAGGTTGAGTAGGTTGCATTTGCTGCCCCATGGTCATTTTTGAATACACAAAAATGGCAATCGATGCCAACAAAGGGAAAAGACTAACATGGTCTCCATAAAAAGGAATTGAGAAGGGAAGTTCGGCTATGGCATCGTAAGATGATAAGTCCTCTGCCCACAAGAATGACTTTCCTCGCAGTGAAAAGGCAACTGGGAAAAAATAAAACAACCCCAAAAATACAGGCAACTGCAACAAACTCGGGACACAACCAGCCATTGGGTTTGCCCCTGCTTTGGTGTACAGTTTCATCGTTTCTTGCTGCTTTTTGGCTCGATCGTTTCCATACTTATCGTTGAGCGCATTGATTTCAGGTCGCAATACTTTCATTTTTGCCTGCGACAAATAAGACTTATACGTCACAGGTGAGAGTGCCAATCGCACAATTATCGTCATCACAATAATGGCAATTCCGTAGGGAAGAAACCCACTCAATAATCCAAATAGTGGGAAAAACAAAAATCTATTAATCCACCCAATAATTCCCCAACCAAATGAGATTGATTCTGAAATATTTTCATCATAAGTCTTTAAAATTTTGTAATCGGTTGGGCCGATAAACCAATCAAATGTAGTATTCAATTCTCCATTTTGAGGAGCAATAGCTGTCGATGTTTCAAAGCGTTTTAAATAAACAGATGCGTCGCTATCGTCTTCATTCATCAGTGATGATGACTCAACATCAATCGACTCAAATTGGTTGGATGGAATGAGTATCATGCTAAAGAAATGCTGTCGATATGAAATCCATGACACATTTTTATCTCTGTCAGTATCATCACCCATGGCAGACAGTGCCTGTATTTTATCGTCTTCGTACTGATAGGTAAGTTGCGTATATCGATTTTCATAATCTGCACTTAGTGCGTGGCGAAAACCATCAAGCCCCCAATATAGATTTGTTTCTGGTTGGACATTTAAGCCACTTGAACGAATACCAAATTGGAATCGGTAGGCTTCACTTTCCTCTTTTTCCTTTAATAATGTGTAAATAAATTCAAGTGTTCCACCAGCGACCTGAGAGCGCATGGTCAGTTGATTTCCATTTAGAATTGGTAAAAAATCTAAGTCTCTAGTGTTGATTAAAGACCCATTTGCTTCTATTCTCAAATTAAAGTCAGTGTTTGCATCTTTGACAAAATAAACCTGCTCATCAAGATAGTTGGTGTGCGCCTTGATTTCGGCCTCTTCAATAAACCCTCCTTTGGAAGTAATTGACAAGCGCAATAATTCATTTTGAATTGTTGTGATTTGTTCTGGAATGGAATCCATCAACACTGGTGCATTGCTTGTTATAGCCACCTCTTCAGGTTGTTGGTTGTTGTCAACTGCTTGCGTTTGTGTTGGTGCATTGACTTGAGCTTGTGCATTTTGCTCCATCATTTCCGATTGGTCATACATCATCCAAATAAGGACGAGGAAAAGCAAAAAGAAGCCAATGATTTGTAAGGGGTCTATTCTTTTTTCTTCCATCTTAGGTTATTTTTTAGATTGTGCATAGTTGTTGCATGCGTTCACAAAATTAACAAACAAAGGGTGTGGCTGTGCAACTGTACTTCTATATTCTGGGTGATACTGCACACCTACAAACCATGGGTGCGAAAGCAGTTCAACCGCTTCTACAAGTTTGGTTTCAGGGTTCACGCCCGAGGCAATCATCCCATGCTTTTCAAATTGCTCATAATAGGCGTCATTAAACTCATAACGATGTCGATGACGTTCTTCTATATGATCTGAGTTGTATATTTTGTGTAAAAGGGTATTTTTTCTAACTGCACATTCCCAAGCACCCAAGCGCATGGTTCCACCTTTGTTGGCAACTTTTCGTTGTTCGTCCATAAGTGAAATAACTGGATTAGGTGTATCTTCATCCATTTCAACTGAATTGGCACTCGGCAGTTGCAACACATTTCTTGCATACTCAATGACAGCCATTTGCATACCAAGGCAAATCCCAAAAAATGGAATCTTTTGTTCCCGAACATATTTGATAGCATTGATTTTTCCTTCAATACCACGCCCGCCAAAACCCGGAGCAACAAGGACACCATCAAAACTCTCAAATTTCTTATGAACATTTTTCTCGTCCAAATCTGATGAATGTATAGGGACAACCTTGACTTCAACCTCATTGGCAGCACCTGCATGGACAAAGGATTCCAAAATAGATTTGTAGGAGTCCTGAAGTTCCACGTACTTGCCAATAAGACCAATGGTTACACTGCTTTTTGGGTGTTTATGTCGTTTTAAAAAGATCTGCCATTGAGTCAAATCAGGCTTGGTGTCCAAATCGATTTCTAAGCGTTTCATCACGACTTTATCTAGCCCTTCATCATACATCAAGATAGGTACATCATAAATGGTTTTCGCATCGATAGATTGTATGACTGCTTCTTGCTCAACATTGCAAAACAATGCTAGCTTTTTTCGTAAGTCATCAGACAATTCGTGTTCAGTTCTACATACCAATACATCTGCATTGATACCACTTTCCATCAGCGTTTTTACTGAGTGTTGTGTGGGTTTGGTTTTCAATTCTTTTGCAGCAGATAAAAATGGCACCAACGTTAGGTGAATGACAACGCAGTTTTCACGACCAAGCTCCCATCTCAACTGACGAACAGCCTCAATATATGGCAATGACTCTATATCCCCGACTGTTCCACCAATTTCGGTAATCACAACATCATGTTCATTACCATTACCCAATAGCAACATACGATCTTTAATTTCGTTTGTGATATGAGGGATCACTTGTACTGTTTTCCCCAAAAAATCACCTCGCCTTTCTTTCTCAATTACACTTTGATATATACGACCAGTGGTGACATTGTTTGACTGAGAGGTTTTTATATTGAGAAATCGTTCATAATGACCAAGATCCAAATCGGTCTCAGCACCATCCTCAGTCACGTAGCATTCCCCATGTTCATAGGGGTTAAGTGTTCCTGGATCAACATTGATATAGGGATCAAACTTTTGGATAGTTGTGCGTAAGCCTCGTGCTTGAAGCAATTTGGCAAGAGAAGCGGATATAATGCCTTTCCCCAATGATGAGGTAACTCCCCCAGTTACAAAAACATATTTGGCATTAGGCATTAAAAGCTGCTTTTTCTTGCTTCATTAACAAAAGTACAAAACCACCATGACAAATCAATTGGATTATTCATTTGTTAATTCTATGGTTTCGTATCCCTTATGTTGCAGTAAATACATCGCAGAATTTCTATGCCCTTTGGCTTCTTCCCGAAAGAGAAATTTGTTTTGAAGATATTGGGTTTCTCCCAGCAAAAACCCATCGATCAATTTTTTTCGTAATGCTGCTCTAAGGGTAAGATCAGTCATCAACTCATATCCTCGGATCGCTTCTTTAGTGGGTACAGTGCCATAAGCATCCCTATATCGATCATAGAAGCTTGTGAGTGCAACTGGATTGATATTAATTGTTTCTGCATAGGTAAAAGACAAATTACCAAGATGTGACTGATCGATATTTTCATCATCATAAGCCGATGAGCGGTCTAGTGTGAGCAGCCTTGTTTTCCTATTTTCATTTTGCTGGGCATTCAGCATCGAAACCATACTGATAATCAAATTGGTTTTTTTGGTTTCAAGAAAGACCCAATTTTCTTCCAAGTTGGAAGTCAGAGAGTCGATGAGCTCAGGCTTTACAAAATTGAATTCAGGATCAGGGTTAACAACTTCTGCCAAAGGAAACTGCTCTTTCAATCGATTTTGAACAGCTAAGTTTTCAGCATCAGCAACAATCACAACACAAGGATTTTCGGCATACTTGTCAAGTGAGTCGATGTATCGATGCATGCGTTCTCTGAGCAGTTTTCGATCAGTGAAACTATGCACCACATTTTTACGCATAGTCAAGGGCTTTGTTGTCAGTGGAGATACCAATGGAATATTCTTTCGTTCAAGTTTTGAACTGACAGTATTAAAATGTCTTGGGACAAAAGGCCCAACCACAAAATCGAATTTAGAAAAATCATTTGTATCAATAAGCTGATTGACCTTAAAGTTGTTGTTCTCTGTGTCATACACTGTAAAGTCGATCGTCAAGCCAAGTTCAATCAAGTCCTCCATGGCTAATCTTGCTCCTGCATAAAAATCCAACGAAATTGTTTGCAGGTTTCTGTTTTGTAAAATTTGATTTGTTTGTTCGATCGAATCAATTGGAACAGTGGGTAATCGAAAAGGTGCCATCAAAGCCACTTTCAATTTGTTTTGTCGGAATAAACTGTCACGCAGATTAAGCTTTTCAATAATAAGATTATCTTCGACTTTAAACTCCTGAGATTCACGCTTGGGGAGTCGTAGAATCATCCCAGCGATGAGTCCTTTTTCAGTGAGCTCAGGGTTGAGGGAAATAAACTCCTCCTCGCTTACGCCAAGCTTCATCTCAAGACGGTAGTATCCCTCTTTTGGCTTTACAGTGTAGTAGTTGTAATTGGGGTCAAAAGCCTTTGTTTCAATATCATTTTCTGGAATGATCAACTCTTGCCCTATCGATATCACTGCACCCATTTTGGGATTTGTTGCTTTGAGTTCGTCGAGGGTGATGCCATAGCTGTAGGCAACGCGCCAAGGGGTTTCTCCCTTGGCTACTGTATGTGTATTTACTTGAGGCTCTGGCTTTGGCGGTGGTGGTATTTCTTTGTAGCGTGGGATTTTGAGTTTCATCTTGCGCTTCAATCCGTCTTTTAGTTCAGGGTTGTAATGCAACAACTGCTGATCACTGATATCATATCGTTTTGTCAGACTAAAAATCGTATCGCCTTTTCGGGCTTTATGTATCAAAAAATGTGTCCTGTAGGATTCATCTGGGTCTTGTGCCTGAAGATTTGTAGTCATCAAACATAATATAAATCCAACAAAGATAAACGCAACCCTATTCCCACTCAATTGTGGCAGGCGGCTTAGAACTGATATCATAAACTACTCTATTGATTCCTTTCACTCGATTAATAATCTTATTGGATACATCCTGCAAAAAGGAGTATGGCAAATTTACCCAGTCTGCAGTCATTCCATCTGTTGATTCAACTGCTCGTAGCGCAACACATTTTTCATATGTTCTCTCGTCACCCATCACCCCAACACTATGCACTGGAAGTAAAATGGCCCCTGCTTGCCATACTTTATCATACAAGCCCTCTTGCTTTAGCCCATCAATAAAAATGGCATCGACTTCTTGCAAAATTTGAACTTTTTCAGCTGTGATATCCCCCAAAATTCGAATGGCTAAACCAGGGCCTGGAAAAGGATGACGTCCGAGCAATTCGGCAGATAAGCCTAGGGTTTTACCTACTCTCCTCACCTCATCTTTAAACAGCATCCGAAGTGGCTCAACAACTTTTAGCTTCATATAATTCGGTAAGCCTCCAACATTATGATGGGATTTTATTGTGGCTGAGGGTCCTTTCACAGAAATGGATTCAATCACATCAGGGTAAATCGTACCCTGTGCCAGCCAAGCGATGTTTTTCAGTTTTGTTGCTTCATCATCAAAAACATCAATAAAAACTTTTCCAATATGTTTACGCTTTTCCTCTGGCTCAGATACCCCTGCAAGTGCTGATAAAAAGCGATCACTTGAATCAACCCCTTTTACGTTGAGACCTAGTCCTTCGTATTGGGTAAGTACATCAATAAATTCGTTTTTTCGCAATAACCCATTGTTGACAAAAATACAGTGGAGTTGAGGGCCTATGGCTTTGTGCAACAATATTGCAGCAACTGTAGAATCCACACCCCCAGAAAGACCCAACACAACATGATTATCTCCTATTTTCTCTTTCAGTGCTGCAATTGTCATTTCAGCAAAAGAGCTCGGCGTCCAGTCTGGAGTCAGAACAGCAATGGATATCAAAAAGTTTTGCAACAGCTGTTTGCCATCTGTTGTGTGATATACTTCTGGGTGAAACTGAATCCCATATGTTGTTTCCCCATCGATACGATATGCAGCAAACTGTACATCATCAGTACTTGCCAAACAAAGACCAGCATCAGGTAAGGATTTGATTGTATCACTATGACTCATCCACACTTGTGAGCCTTGAGAAATATTCTCAAATAATGGGTCATGAGTAATCGTCATGAGCTTGGCACGTCCATACTCTCTGGTGTCAGATGGTGCAACCTCTCCACCTCCAAAATGGGCAAGATATTGCGCCCCATAGCAAACCCCTAGCAGTGGTATTTTGCCTTTTATTTTTGACAGATCGGGGCGTGGAGCACCTTCAGATCGCACTGAAAATGGGGAACCTGATAGGATTACAGCATTAAAAGACTCGATCTGTTTTGGTAGCTTATTATAGGGGTGAATTTCACAGTAGATGTTCAACTCGCGAACACGTCGCGCGATAAGCTGTGTGTATTGGGAACCAAAGTCTAGGATTAAAACCTTGTTTTGCATGGTCAAAAATACGATTTATCACCATTATGTTTCAAATCAATCGCTTTTTTTATTTCGAAAAGCATAAGCAAACGAAATCCTTGTTAAATGGGTCGATATGTTTGATCAATGTGGGGATAAAATCATCTCCATATTGCAATATAAACGCTGCAAAATTAACCCTTCGTTCCTGCAAATCTCCCAAGGGAAATAGCTGTTGTTGCAATTCGGTGATGCGTTTGACGTGATCGGCTAGCTTTTTACGCTGAGCCTTTAGCAACCTTTTTTCAAGATTCTTTATACCTTTCGTTTGTTTTTTTTCTTGCGCTTTCACAGCTCCCAAAAATGAAGCATCCGTCTGTTTCGCCAAGTCATATAGATGCGCAAATTGATCGCCCAACTGCATTTTGAGAGAACTCAAATCTATCTCAATATTACTGATTTGACGCACCCGACGATTGATTAATTCATTGGAAGGTAAAAACAAATCAGCAGGCGATATTCCCAATGACTTGAGTTTTCGATGTTGCTTGTCTGAAACCAATAAAAGTGAAGAGCGCAATTTCAGCATAGGGATCGGAAGGTCAAAAGACGAAAATGCCTCGCAAAGCTGCAACCAATATGCAAGCTCTGAGCCACCACCTACATATACCAAATTGGGCAATACAACTTCTTGAAAAATTGGACGAAGTAGGGAGTTGGGCGAAAATCTCTCAGGATGTTTTTGAAGTGCTGCAACAAACTCTTTTTTGGTAAAAGACGTTGTTGTTTGAACAACATCATAACCATCATTTGTTTTGGTAATTCGTTGCCGACCAGACCCACCCATATAAAACAGATTTACATCTCTAGGGTTCACTTGTGGCTTCATCTTTTTTTGAAAAGCTTTTTCCAATCTTTTCATTATCGACTCACTGGCCGTTTGTATCACTTTCTCTTCACATTCTTTTTGAACATAAGTTGCAAACTGTTGCTTGAGTTGAGGATCATCACCATCAACAATGACCAAGCCATAACTTCCAAAAAGCTGATGAACCAAAAACCGAGTGGCGTCTGCCAAGTTTGAGTGCTTACAATAACTTTGCTCAAACAACTCTTGTAGTTCCTTTGCGTGGGGTCGTTTTCCCAAATGCCGCTTCCAAGTTTTTAGAACTAAATCAAGACCCTCAGTTGACATCCGACCAACCGGACCCTCACTTTCGTTAGGCCAGTGAATCGTTTGCCCCTCAACAGTAAAGTGGTTAATTTCTTCCAAATCATGATCTTCAGAAGCCATCCAAAATACCGGGACGTAGGTATTTCCGTCTTTCTGTGTGTTCCACTTCGCAGCAATTTGAATCACGTCTATGATTTTGTATAAAAAGAAAAGCGGCCCAGTGAATAAATTGAGTTGATGCCCAGTGGTGATCGTGAAGCTGTTTGGGGATCGCAAAGCATCGATTTGTGCTTTTGGTACATCCTGAATATGCTGATACTGTTGTGAGATTACATTGACTAGATTTTCTCTGTGCTGCGTTGTAAATCGGTCTTGCTGTTGTTTGATATGGGCTGAATCTGGTCGATTTTGAAATGGCCTATAAAAGCCATCGAGCAAAGGATCAGAATGGATCAAACGACTTGCCAAAAAAGGAAGTCGATTGGTAGTTTTATGAGGAATCCCATACTGTTGCATGCTGTAAAGATACGACACAGAAGTTGTCTGCGATAGGCTGTGTTTATCCACATCAGTCAAGTGAGGAGAAATGAATCCAGTAATGTATAAAAAAAGCCGATCTAAAGAATCGGCTTTTCGGTTTTGTTTTGGTTGAAAAATTATTCCTCGGTTGCTTTGGTAACTTCGAACGGCAGTTGAATCCTAACCTCACGATGTAAACGAATTTCAGCTTGTTGGTCACCCAACACCTTAACAGTTCCACCAGCAATTTTGATGCACTTTTTTTCGATCTCATGACCAGCATCTTTAAGAGCAGCACTCAAATCGGCATTATTGATCGATCCGAATAATTTATCAGTGCCTCCAGCTTTTGCAGCGATTTTGATATCCAAAGCCAATAACTTTTTCCCAAGTGCATTGGCGTCGTCAACCAACTTCTTTTCTTTGAATGCGCGTTGCTTAAGGTTTTCTGCTAATACTTTTTTTGCCGAAGGGGTCGCTAAAATTGCAAAGCCCTGTGGAATCAAAAAGTTTCGTCCATATCCGTTTTTGACCTGAACAACGTCGTCTTTAAAACCTAGGTTTTCTACGTCTTGTTTTAATATGAGTTCCATTGTTTATTATTTTAAAAGGTCAGCAACATAAGGCATTAGTGCCAAGTGACGTGAACGCTTGATGGCAACTGATAACTTTCGCTGATATTTGAGCGAAGTGCCTGTAAGCCTTCTTGGTAAAATTTTACCTTGTTCATTGACAAACTTCAATAAAAAGTCTGGGTCTTTGTAGTCGATATACTTGATCCCATACTTTTTGAAGCGGCAATACTTTTTTGCTTCATTTGTTTCAATGTCTAGTGGTGTTAGGTAACGTACTTCTCCTTGTTTACCACTTTTACTCGCTTGTTCTAATGATGCCATGCGTTATACATTTGCTGTTAATCGTTCTCTTCGTTTTACGGCCCATGCTTCAGCATGTTTGTCTAGCTTGACCGTGAGATAGCGCATCACGCGCTCATCGCGTCTAAATTCCAGTTCTAAAGCATTGACAACTTCAGGAGCGACTTTAAAGTCAAAAAGATGGTAGAAACCACTTTTCTTGTTTTGGATGGTATAGGCAAACTTTTTTAAGCCCCAATCCTCCTGATCAACAAGGTCACCTCCATTTGAAGTGATGATATCAGCATACTTTTGAACTGCTTCCTTTACCTGATCTTCAGATAAAACGGGATTTAAAATGAAAACAGTTTCGTAATGATTCATATTTATAAATTGGGCAGCGAAATTATTACTTTTGTTTATCAATTCCAATCCTTTTTTAATTTTTTACCTGAAATGCAGTTGTGAAAAAGTACAACGATCTTACAGATTTTCACTGCTCTCCTACATCGCATCAACGTCAACCATTAGTTTTACAGATCGGAAGTTAGGTATTTGATCAAACCTTTTGATGATTCGGTTGAGCTGCTCTTTAGCTGATGCAGCAGATTGATTGGCAGGTAGCTTGAGCAATACCTGCATCAAAAATTGGTTGCGTATCCGACCTATTGGAGGCGACTGTGGCCCCAAAACCATTAAAAACTGATTCCTCAGCGCTTGTGTAAACCAGTCTGCTGACTGCTGTAGCGTTGCAAAATTCCTATGCTTGAGTTCAAAACGAATCAGACGAACAAATGGTGGGTATGAAAACTCTTTTCGCTGCTTGCATTGGGTTGAAAACATACTTTCATAATCGTATTTCTGTAGTTGTTGAAGGATTTGATGTTTACTGTCATAGGTCTGAATTAGTACGGTACCCTGACGATCTTTTCGACCTGTCCGCCCTGAAACTTGTAACAAAATCTGGAACGCTCGTTCGTGTGCTCGGAAGTCCTGAAAATTGAGTAATGAGTCTGCCAAAACAACACCAACAAGCGTAACTTTATTAAAATCCAATCCCTTTGTCAGCATCTGCGTACCAATCAAGATATCCAATTCATGCTGCTCAAAACGCTGAATTAAATCTCTGTGTCCATGCTTTCCTTTGGTCGTGTCAGAATCCATTCGTGCAATGCGAGCTTCGGGGAACAAGTCCTTTATTTCAGTTTCGATTTGTTGGGTTCCAAGACCCATCGGCCTTGGATGGGCTGTGCCACATGCTACACAATGTACATGACTCAAAACTGCATATCCACAGTAATGGCATTTGAGTTTCTCATTGTGTTTGTGATAGGTTAAACTCACATCACAATTGGGGCATTGAGGTACATGACCACAAGATGTACAGTTCACAAAAGAAGAAAATCCTCGTCTGTTTTGAAACAATATCACCTGCTCTTTTGCCTCTAAAGTTTTTGATATCGCTTCGACCATTGCCTCCGAAAAGTGACCTCTCATCTGCTTTTTTTTATGAAAAACCTTTAGGTCGATAACTTCAATTGTTGGCATCGAAAAACCTTTATATCTCTTTTTTATTTCGACAAGTGAGTATTTTCCGATATAACTATTATGGGTGGACTCGATCGATGGCGAAGCAGATCCCATCACAATTTTGGCGTGATGCAAGCCAGCAAGTACTACAGCCACATCCCTCGCATGATAACGAGGATTCGATTCAAACTGTTTGTACGCCACTTCATGCGATTCATCAACGATGATAAGCCCAAGATTCGAAAATGGCAACAGCACTGCCGATCGAGCACCAACGATCAATTGTGCACTGGGGTGTTGTTGCACCACCTTGTTCCAAACCTCAGCACGTTCGCTGGGTGTGTAACGAGAGTGATACACAGACATACTTTGACCAAAATGAACATATAGACGCTTGATAATTTGTGTTGTCAATGCGATTTCTGGCAGTAGAAAAAGAACTTGTTTTCTCTTGTCGATCATCTCCTGCACAAGATGAATGTACACTTCCGTTTTTCCCGACGCTGTGACGCCATGCAATAAAATACGATTCGTTTCATTGGCACCATCTCGAATCGATTGCAATGCTTTTTTTTGGGGATCTGTAAGCACTTGGGGAGGTGTTTCGGGTGCTGTTTTGACTGCCAAGCGATCGACAACTACTGACTGTTGACACAACACACCATTTTTGATAAGTGTTTTGACAGAAGATGGAGATACACCTGAAATTTTTAAAAATGATGATTTTTGAACAGGTGATATTTGTTGCATAAACTGCAATAGCGTTTCTCGTTGTTTGGGAGAACGAACCACATCATTCAAAAGGGCTTGAAGGTTCTCATCCTCTTTATACTTGGGAGAAAGCACCAACTGTTGTTCTTGCTTGGATTTGAATTTTGTATATACCTCCTCACGTACTTGAATCAAGTCATGACTGAGCAACTCTTGGGCGAGTTTATAGGTGTTTTTAGACAGTTCTAGTTTGACAGTTTGTGAGAGGGTAAGATTTCCATATTCTTGTAAGGAAGCAAGAAGTTGTTCGGCATTAGCACTCAGCTTGACTTCTGGTGAAGGAAGTTTATGAAAGTGAAGTTCTGTCTCGCTTTCAAGCAATAGAATACTGGGCATGGCAGCACGATAAACACTGCCAAAGGGACTCATATAATAGGTTGAAATCCACTCCCACAGCTCGATTTGTTTTTGGCTAACGATGGGGGTTTGATCGATGATATACTCAATTGACTTTGCTTCATAAGCAGGGATAGTTGTATGGGTCCTATAACTTAAAGCAGCGTATTTTTTTTTGTTACCAAAGGGGACAACAATTCGAATACCAGGCTGAATAAAATTGTATTCTTCTTCTGTTACAGCATATGTAAATAGTTTTGGGATTGGCAACGGCAAAATCAAATCAACAAAAAATGGCATATGATTTCTAGTGTTTTAAAAATTGACTTTTATGTCCATTTGTGATTGCAAAATTTCCCAAAACAAAGAGGATATGAATAGCGAAAGTAAGAAATTTCTACTTCGTCAACAGCTAAATGGTTGTATCTTTATCACATGAAAATAAAATGTGTCGTCATTGGAAAAACAGTAGGTACATATGGTCTTGAAGAAGTACAAACCTATGTAAAACGCATCCAACATTTCATGCCTTTTGAGTTCATTGAACTCAAAGAAATCAAACACAACAAACACAATTTAGAAAATGCACTGTTGACTGAGGAGAAAAGTATTGTAAAGCATGTCAGTAGTCGAGATGCTTTGATTCTTTTTAGTGAAAAAGGAAAGCAAATGGACTCAAAAGCTTTTGCTCAATTTATCTCCAAACAGACGATGTTACAGAGCGGGGCGCTAGTGTTTTGTCTTGGAGGCGCCTATGGGTTTAGCGAATCTTTACTCAAGTGTGCAAAAGGGATGGTCTCACTCTCCCCCATGACTTTCCCTCACCAACTTGCCAGAGTGATTGCCCTTGAACAGCTCTACCGAGCTTGTACGATCATCAATCATCATCCCTATCATCACGAATGAAAAAGCTAATTCTTGCCACACACAACGAACATAAAGCCGAGGAGTTTAAGCAAATTCTACATCAGTTTAGTGTACAAACACTCGTAAACCTCAACTATGATCAGGAGATTGCTGAAACAGCATCAGACTTGGAAGGAAATTCGCTACTAAAGGCCGATACAATTTTTAGGCAGTATGGCCATATTGTAGTTTCGGATGATAGTGGTCTTGAGGTTCAGGCATTGAATGGTGCGCCAGGTGTGTACTCGGCTCGTTATGCTGGCGAGCAAAAAGATGATCAGCAAAACAGTGAAAAACTACTTTATGAACTCAAAGGAATCACAAACAGAAATGCACAATTTAGAACAGTTATCACGTTGATGAGTTCTCACGACACTCTTCAATTTGAAGGTATTGTTGAAGGTGCAATTGCACATGAACCCAAAGGCTTCAAGGGCTTTGGTTATGACCCTGTTTTTATCCCAAATGGATATCAAAAAACATTTGCAGAACTGACATCAAATGAAAAAAATAAAATCAGTCATAGAGCCAATGCGATAGAAAAATTGGTTGCCTTTCTAGAAAAAAATCCAACTTTTTGTTAAAGTTTAGTGAAAAATATATGGTCATAGCTTTGAAACAACTTAGTTTGCACAATAGAAAAAATGACTAGACATTTTTTTTTATTGGTTTTACTTTTGGGTTGGTGTACAAAATCGGCAGCACAAGAAGTGATTGGGGTTGTCAAAAATGCTTCTGATGACAAGCCAATTCCAACTGTTCATGTGTTAAATCTAAACAAGGTTTTGATGAGTATTACAGATGCCAATGGTGTTTTTACGATAGATGCCGAAATCAATGATACTTTATATCTATCCTATCTGGGGTTTAAGTCGATTAAAATTACTGTTACAAACGACCTGATTAAATTTCCAAAAACAGAGTTCAAATTGACAGCACTAGCACTGGCACTCGAAGAAGTCATCGTTCGCCCCTATCAGTTGACAGGCTACCTTGAAATTGATGCCAAAAATGTTCCCATCAATCGCAATCAGCGCTATAGTATCCCTGGGCTGCCGACTGGTGGATACGAGGCTGGGAGTCGAGGGCCATCGGCTTTTTCAAGGGTTGTGGGATCAATTTTCAATCCTTTTGACTATTTGTATAAACTTTTTGGCAAAAAACCCAATGAATTGCGAAAACTCAAAAAAATGAGAGAAAACAACCTTCTGCGTGACTTGCTTTCTGTAAAATATGATCGTGAAACCCTGCAAGAGTTTTTGCAATTGGAAATCAATGATATTGATGAAATATTACGAAACTGTAACTTCTCTGAGAGTTTTATTCGTACAGCCAATGATCTGCAGATATTAGAAGCGATCAGTGGTTGCTATGAAGAATACAAGGTTTTAAGTCGTAGATAAATCCATAAAGTAGTACATTTGCATCGAAATTACGTGCATGCTGCTCAACACACTAAACGCCATTTCGCCAATCGACGGACGCTATCGCGGCAAAACAAAACCACTGCATGCATTTTTCTCGGAACAAGCACTCATCAAATATCGCGTTCAAGTAGAGGTTGAATACTTTATTGCGCTTTGCACCCATCCCATTCCTCAACTCGAATCGTTTCAACATTCACTTTTTGAGGATTTACGATCGCTTTACAAGCACTTTTCAACTGAGGACGCCAAAGCGATAAAAGACATTGAGAAAACAACCAATCACGATGTGAAAGCAGTAGAGTACTTTCTAAAAAATGAGTTCGATAGGTTGGGTATAGGAGCATACAAAGAGTTCATCCATTTTGGGTTGACCTCCCAAGACGTAAACAACACTGCAGTACCATTGTCAGTTAAAGATGCAATAGAAACCGTGGTGCTACCACAAATCGAGAATACGATTTCAACGTTAGACGAAATGTCTTCTAGTTATCAAAACACAGCTATGCTGGCGCGAACCCATGGTCAGGCTGCTTCACCAACACGATTGGGAAAAGAAATTCAGGTGTTTAGCGAACGAGTCAAACAACAAATGAGTCTTTTGCATCAAATACCGCATGCTGCAAAATTTGGAGGTGCTACTGGAAATTTTAATGCACATCAGATTGCTTATCCCAACATTGATTGGCGTTCTTTTGGTGAAAACTTTGTTGTGAAAACCTTAGGTCTTCATCACTCTTTTCCAACAACACAGATTGAGCATTACGATCACTTGGCTGCCTTGTGTGATGCCTTTTCAAGAATCAACACCATTTTGATTGATCTGAATCGGGACTTTTGGACTTATATTTCCATGGACTATTTCAAACAAAAAATCAATGACAATGAGGTTGGTTCGTCTGCGATGCCGCATAAAGTCAACCCTATTGATTTTGAAAATGCAGAAGGGAACTTGGGGATTGCCAATGCTGTCTTTTCATTTCTATCCTCAAAGCTACCCATTTCCCGACTCCAACGAGACCTGACAGACAGTACTGTTCTTCGCAACATTGGTGTTCCATTTAGTCATATGCTGATTGCTCTTGCATCTCTGCATAAAGGGCTTGGCAAATTGGAAGTGAATGAAACTGCCATCGATGAGAATCTCAATAAGAATTGGGCTGTGGTTGCTGAAGCCATACAAACCATCCTTCGACGAGAAGGTTTTCCTAAGCCCTACGAGGCACTAAAAGGACTGACAAGAACCAATAGCGAAATCACCAAAGAAAGTATCCAGCAATTTATCAACGAATTAGATATCAGTGATGAACTCAAAGCAGAGCTGCTTCAGATTAGCCCTCAAAACTACACAGGAATTTAGGGGTTAGATTTTTACCTAGCTTTTTAATTTATTGAGCTCTTCCCCTGCTGGGATATCAAGTTTTTGTACCAATGAAGCGATTCTCTCCAAATCAATTTTTCCATCGATATACATCAATACAGTTTGATTACGATCATCTAGGGCAGCATTGTCATTGTCCTCTTGTGCCAGCATCACAAGTTGGTCCACAATGTTCTCCTCTTCAGAGAGTGCTGCATAAAAATACACAGGTGTTTGGTCCTCACGAAATTGCATCAACTCAGTAAGTTGGTTCGCTTTTGCATACTCTTGTGTCCAGTCTGAAAAGTCGTCAAAGATTGTAGGCTCATCGGTTCGCAAGAGTTTAAAAGTATTGATTTGAGAAATCAACTCTAAAAACTCCTTTGCTTCAGGGTCTGAATCATCGATATTGAGCTTGGCAAGCATCGAAAACATCTGTGGACTAATTGATACATAGGTAACTCTTTCATTGGATTTGTAGGTCTCAAAAACAGATTGTGCCATCATCATCGGTGCAATCATTAAAAATAAAAAGGTTTTTTTCATGTACTAGAGAATAAGGTTATTTTACGAAAATACAATAAAGATTTTGATCGCTCCCTCTGCTGAAAATGAATTTGAGATAAAATCATTACATTGCATCTTCTGCGTATTTTACAGATACAATTTATGCGTTATTTATTCTTATCTGGGCTTCTTTTAATAACCTTTATTTCATGCAAAGACGAAGATGATAGCATCTCGTTTCGTGAGTATGACTTTGAAATTGAGGACTTTATTTATGAAGCATTAAATACATATTACTATTGGCAAGATACAGTCCCCGATTTGGCTGATGATCGTTTTAGCTCACAAAAATCATATGCATCGTTTTTATCTCAGTCCACTGGAAATCAAGAGCAATTGTTTGAATCGCTACTATATGACAATGATCGGTTTAGTTGGATAGTGAGTGATTACACAGCTCTCGACAAACAGTTGAGTCGTATTTATAAAACAAGTGGGATGATGATTGGGTTGGCAACAATTGGAAATTCAGATGACTTGATTGCCTATATTCGTTATGTATTGCCTGGTTCTGATGCAGCTACAAAAAACATAAAACGAGGAGATGTTTTTCTGAGTGTCAACAACGAGCAGTTGACGATTAACAATTACACTGAATTGCTGAGTAGTGAGGAAGAATCCTTTAGCATTCAACTCGCCGAAATCAATGGAGGATTTGTAAACCCAATATCCAAAAGCATCGATTTGGTTAAAGCAGAGATACAAGAAAATCCAATCCATATAATGAAGGTAATAGAGCTAAACAACAAAAAAATTGGGTATTTGATGTACAATGCGTTCGTAGCTGATTTTGATGCAGAACTCCTAAATGTTCTGGCTGGATTTCAAACCCAAGGCGTAAGTGATTTCATTATCGATTTGCGTTATAATCGTGGTGGACGGACCAGCTCATCGATCAAACTTGCAAGTATGATTACTGGTCAATTTTCAGGGGAATTATTTGCCCAAACAAAACATAATGACAAACTTTCTTCATGGAATGAAAGCCAAGTATTTGAATCGAATCCAGTTCAATTGGGAATGACTCAATTGTATGTTATAAGTTCTTCCAGTACTGCATCGGCAAGCGAACTCCTAATCAATGGCCTATCACCCTATATTGATGTGATACTCGTTGGAGATCACACAACAGGAAAGAATGTTGGCTCTTACACTATCTATGACTGGATTGACAACAATGGGACTATCAACCCTCGACATACTTGGGCAATGCAGCCAATCACATTTAAAATTTCCAATGCCGACGGGTTTGCAGACTTTGAAGATGGCCTTCAAGCAGATCATATTCTAAGAGAAGATATTGCTAATTTAGGGTCCCTTGGAGAGATCGATGAACCCCTTTTAGAAAAAACCCTAGAAATCATGGGTGCACTCCCAACGAGGTTAGAAAAGAAAGCGATTGACACAGATAACATTCATTTCAAACAATTTACTCCTTTGCAAAAAGCAGTTATGCATTTCGACATCCCAACTAAAATACATACGATACGCCAATCGAAAGATTTCTACCTCGAGTAGTGTATCCTCTTACTTCCTCATAGTCAGCGTTAAACATATTTTCGATCGAGCCAAATAGTGACATCCCAGATTGGGAAAGTTGATGTGAAATCCTAAAATCCAATAACCAATAAGATGAAAGCTTTACCAATCCTTGCCCAGCCAAGTCATCGCGATCACCAACAAATTGAATGTTGGCGAGCAATTGTGTCTTTGCCTTTACATCATAACGCAAATTTGCATTCATCTTATGTTTGGGAATACGCAAGCCCTCCCCTTCCTCATGCTGGGTGTATGTGTAATTGGTCTGCACACGAAGCTTATCGGAGAATGGATATTCCAATAAAAATTCTAAGCCATAAACACTAAAATCTCTCGCATCGTTTACATAACGATAGGTACTTAAGTCATAGGCAACAAAATCCTTATGATCTCTATTGAAATAGGCAAATTGGATCTGCCCATCATTTTTGAACAGTACAGAACCCCCTATTTCAAAACTTTGATTGGTTTCAGGTTGTAAGGCTTCATTTCCTGCGTATAAATCAAATAATTTATAAAGCGAAGGAGTAATGAAAGCAGTACTTAGATTGGCATAAAAACGAAGATCAAAGGAATTCAACGCAAAGTTTAATGAGGGATTGATATGATAAGTCAAATGTGATCCGTAGGTGCTGTGCTCACTCAAACGTGCGCCAGCTTGCGCCTCCAATCGACTGTTACTATCGTATAGCACATTGACAAAATAGTCCATGAAATCCATGTTTACTGTATCGATGAATTTGGCTTCTTGTTTTTTATAATTCACCCCAGCCAACCCCCTCAACTGAGGAGATAAATTGGTAGAAAAAATACCCTCTAAATCAGTGACATCTCCTTCAAAATACATGGGAAATGATGAATCAAAGTCACGACTGTTTGATGACCAAGATACTCGCCCATTGAATGAACTGGAACTACCCATCCATTTGGGTTGAATGATGATGCGTTGGCTTTCGCTTGTAAATGTATTATCTGCATCCATCAATGAAGGGAAACTATCATCGTATTGGGAGGAAAAATAGTTGTGATTAAAAAAGGCGTCAACAGAAAATTGAGGTAGCAATTGTAACTTATAACGCAAACCTAGATTTTGTTTTTTTG
>CAXGAP010000002.1:0-63365 GCA_964008075.1 uncultured Flavobacteriaceae bacterium | reverse complement strand
TAAATGTATCATCATATTCAATCTGAATACACTCTGCATGACCAGTTGTGCCTTGACATACCTCTCGATAGGAAGGGTTTTTGATTGTACCGCCACTATAACCGGGCTTGGTTGAAATCACACCATGAATACGGCTGTATATCGTCTCTGTACACCAAAAACATCCATTTGCCAATGTCGCATGTTGAATCATTTTGTTTAATAATATACTTACAAAGTTAAACAAAAAAAAAATGATTTTTCAAATGACAACAATGTGTATAACAGAACAAATTTGTAATTTTAACAGATGATTCGAGGTAAAAAACTATCCAAAAAATACGGAAATTTACAAGTGCTCAATAATGTTGACTTATCAGTCAAAGCGAAAGAAATTGTAGCGATTACTGGTCCATCTGGAGCAGGAAAAACAACCCTTCTCAACATCTTGGGAACACTCGATACTGCTGATCGTCAGCCAAATACAGCATTGCAAATCGATGGGGTTAACTTGTTTGAGCTAAAAGGAAAAGCCTTGGCAAGGTTTCGAAATCAGCAGCTTGGTTTTGTGTTTCAATCACATCAACTACTACCAGAGTTCAGTGCCATTGAAAATGTTTGTATCCCTGCCATGATTGCCAAAACTCCCATGAAAAAAGCACAAAAAGAAGGTATGGAATTGCTCTCTTTTTTGGGTTTGAGCGATCGAGCAGATCACAAACCTGCCATGTTATCGGGGGGCGAACAGCAGCGTGTGGCTGTTGCCAGAGCACTCATCAATAAGCCAAAACTTCTTTTAGCTGATGAACCTAGTGGAAATCTTGACAGCAAAACTGCAGCACAGCTCCATGAGTTGTTTTTATCCCTTCGCGACAACTTTGACCAAACGATCGTATTGGTCACACACAACAAAGAACTTGCAGCACTTGGCGATCGAAGTCTGCAACTCGTCGATGGGCAATGGAGTTGACCACTGATGCGTTGCGCGACTTTCTCAATGAGAAGTCCCAACAGTACAACCACCCTGATTTTATTGCATCCGACCCCATACAGATTCCCAAACAGTTTGACACCAAAGAAGACATTGAAATTGCTGGGTTTTTCTCTGCCATCATTGCTTGGGGTAATCGAGCGAGCATCATCAAGAGTGCGTCCAATATCATGCAGATATTGGGCGATCAACCCCATGATTATATCCTCAATTCCACTGCTGCCAACTGGGAGACCATCGACCAATTTGTGCATCGCACCTTTAATATTATCGACTTGCGCTATTGCTTAAAGGCCTTGCAGCATCTATACAGGCATCATGGTGGACTGCATGGCGCCCTGCGCCCAAAAGCAAACGAAGCATTTATGGATGATGCTATTGGGCGATTCAGAAGTCTTTTTTTTGAAATCAATCACCCCAAACGAACCACCAAACACATCGCCAACCCAGCCAAGGGTTCTGCTGCCAAACGAATTCATATGTTTTTGCGATGGATGGTAAGACAAGACAACAATGGGGTTGATTTTGGTTTATGGACTGACATCCCAAACTCAAAATTGTCATGCCCTTTGGACGTACATACAGGGAATATCGCTCGGAAATTGGGGTTACTCAAGCGCAAACAAAACGATCAAAAAGCAGTGAGAGAACTCGATGAACAATTAAGAATCCTTGACCCAAAAGACCCTGTTAAATATGATTTTGCTCTCTTTGGACTGGGGGTATTTGAAAAGTTTTAGCCCCTTTCGTTTAGGTTTTCTATCTTTGTATCAGTTTTAATCTTTTATCGAAATTTTTGGATGAATATACTTCTGAAGTCCGCAAAAATTATCGATCCTACCAGCAGCTTTCATGGCAATACTCTTGATATTCTCATTCGCAACGGTATCATTGACAATATCGGTAAGAATATTAGTGCTTCCAAAGCAAAAATCATTTCACATCAAAAACTCTGTATTTCGCCTGGATGGTTTGACAGCAGTGTGTCCTTTGGCGAACCTGGTTATGAAGAACGAGAAACCTTATCCCATGGACTTCAAGTCGCTGCTGCTTCCGGCTTTACGCACATTGGCTACAATACAAATACCAACCCCCTACCGATCTCCAAAGCAGACATATCTTTTTTGCTTAGAAGTGCTGCCGACACCCCAACAAGCCTACACCCCAAAGCACATATCACAGTGCAAGACAACGCACAACAACTCGCCGAATTGCACGACTTATCAGCTGCAGGTGCTGTGAGTTTTAGCAATCATAAAAAATCAATTGACAACCCACATTTACTCCTCCTTGCCTTGCAATATTCACGTGGATTTACAGCATTGGTAGAATCCTTTCCCTTAGACCCTCAACTGGCAGCAAATGGGGTGATGAACGAAGGTAAAATGAGCACTTCACTTGGACTGACAGGAATTCCCAACCTCGCCGAAGAGATTCGTATCAAAAGAGACTTGGCGATTGTAAGCTATACTGGTGGTCGCCTGCATATCCCAACCCTTTCGACTCTAGAAGGCGTGGCGCTGATTCGTCAAGCAAAAAGAGACAAACTAGATGTGAGTTGCAGTGTTGCCATTCACAATCTTGTGATGACAGACGATGAGCTCGATGGCTTTGACACACGCTACAAGCTAATGCCACCATTGCGAGAGAGTAAAGATCAAAAAGCACTCCTCAAAGGTCTAAAAGATGGCACGATCGATATGGTGACCTCCGACCACCAACCCATAAATATTGAACATAAAAAAGTAGAGTTCGAACATGCTGCCTATGGTAGTCTAGGGCTTGAAACTACTTTTGCCAGCTTGTGTCAGTTGTTTGGCGCAGAAGACGCTGCCTTGATGCTTACTAAAGGAAAAGAGCGATTTGGCGTCGCACAGGCATCAATTACTGTTGGCGAACAAGCCGATATGACCCTCTTTAGCCCTGACGGTACAACAACTGTTACTAAAGAATCCATTCGATCGAGTGTGAATAACAGTGCCTATTTAGGTAAAGAGATGAAGGGTACTGTCCTTGGGGTTATCCACAACAACCTCCACTTTCAAAATCAATATTGATTGGCTTTACTTGACTATATCGTTCGCCAACCCAAAAACATTACGCAAGACAAACCACCTTTGCTGTTGTTGTTGCATGGCTACGGTAGCAATGAAAACGATTTATTTTCTTTTACTGATCATTTACATCCCAGTTTGCTGATCGTTTCGTTGCGTGCACCACATGCATTGCCAATGATGGGTTTTGCATGGTATAGCATCCATTTTGACGCTGAACAGGGCAAATGGTCTGACGATGAAGAAGCCATTGCCTCACGTGAGTTGGTGCTGCAGTTTTTGGACGAACTGCAACAAACACATTCGTATGACCCAATAAAAGTACATCTGTTGGGGTTTAGCCAAGGTGCCATTTTGAGCTATGCACTCGGGCTGACCTATCCCAAGCGTTTTGCCAGTGTGATTGCTTTGAGTGGTTATCTCAATGAAAACATCTCACAACTCCCCAAACCAGCTGAAGCGCCAACGCTTTACGCTGCCCATGGCACTCTTGATGAAGTGGTACCTTTTGACTGGGGACAGCAATCGGCATTACAACTCAAACAAAAAGGGTTTGACATACAGTTTGACATGTTTCCTGTTGGACATACTATTGGGCAAGATGGTTTTTATCAACTTTTGGAGTGGCAAAATGCCAAGCTGGAAGAACCCTAATGTTCGACGGAAATTTGAACTTCATATAGTCCGATTTCAGTTTCAACCCATCCAAAAAAAACGATTATAAAAGAAAATGCTAATAGTAGGCGTGGGTTGTTCATGAAATCGGGGGGTTAATGACTACAAAATATAAACGAAATCGTGAGGCGATTTATTGCCATCAACAAATCGTTTAGGGATACATCACATGATTGAGCAATCGTAAACGTGCTTGTTTGTTGATGTTAATCTCATATTGAAAAAGTGCATCACCCCACTGAATTCCGTCGGAAAAGTCTGCCAATAACCACTGATGGTTTACGATGCTAATTTTATTTACGATCCAACCCTTTCCGATAGAGGAGAGCAATGGGTTGCCATTGGGTGCATCGTTTTGTTCGAGCAAATAGGCCTCCAAAAGCAATTGCAAATCTACGGGACTGAGGTTTGGATAAGCTTGTTGTGCATCACGATTGAGCATCAACGAAAAATAAGCATGTTCGGTCTGATCTGTGACGAGCTGCGCAATAGAATCCTTGAGTTTTTCCATGCGATTTGTCATCCGTTCTTGACTGGCTGCAAAGGCCTCTGTCTTGTTCAAATCACTAACAAATAGATACAGGGCAATCAATGATATAAATATTAGAAGGTATTGGATGATTTTGTTTTGCATCAGATGGTAATTGAGAGATTATCGTATGCCAAATGTACGCTTTTCGGAAGTTTTTGCTGCACTTCTGCATGAAATCCTAGGTGATGACTGATGTGTGTGAAATAGGTCTTTTTGGCACCGATTTTCTGCGCTAAGTCAATCGCCTCTACCAAGTTGAGGTGCGAGTGATGTGGGTCTTCTCGCAAGGCGTTAAGCACCAATACATTAAGTCCAGTGAGCTTTTGGCGCTCGTCATCAGCAATCGTTTTAATATCAGTCAAATAGGCAAAAGACCCTATGCGATACCCCAAAACAGTCAAGTGATGATGTTTCCCCACCACAGGGATGATACTTTGTTGGCAGAGCTCAAATGTGGTTGTTGGATTAACAGGGTGAGCCTTTACAGCAGGCGCACTGGGATATTTGTCAGCACTGTTCAAAATATACCCAAACCGTTGGGTGAGGTTTTCAATCACTCGATCCAATGCATAAATAGCGATGTTGCCTTGTCGAAAGAAAAAAGGTCGTATATCGTCGAGGCCAGCAGTGTGATCAGCATGCTCATGTGTAAACAGTATTGCATCGAGTCGATCGATGCTGTTACGAAGCATTTGCTGTCGAAAATCAGGTCCACAATCAATCACAATCGAAAAGTTGTCCCATTGCACCAAAGCAGAAGTGCGTAGGCGTTCGTCACGAGGGTCATCACTGTGGCAAACAGGGTGGTCGCTACCAATGATGGGGATGCCTTGTGAAGTGCCAGTGCCGAGGAAAGTGATTTTCAAAATTTTTTTTTGTAAAGATATCAATTCAAACTTACTTTTTTACCTTTGTCAAAACCACTATTTATGCCTGTTTCGCTACTCGGCGACCAACCTTTCGAAAACACACCCTCTCTAGAGGCGAAAGCATTACGCATCAACCTAAATGAAAATATCTATGGGACATTTGCAGAGATTGGTGCTGGACAAGAAGTGGTTCGTCATTTCTTTCGATGTGGTGGGGCATCAGGTACCATTGCCAAAACAATGAGTGCCTATGACAAAAACTTTAGCGATGCCATTTATGGCAAAGGAAAGAGCTATGTTTCAGAAGAGCGACTTAATAAAATGCTCGACCTGGAGATCAAACACTTGGAGAAAAGAATTTCTGATGAAGATCGATCAAAGAAGATATTTTTTACATATGCCAATACAGTAACTACAATCGATTTTGCCAAAAAGTTTAAAGGCCATGGATGGATGGGGATCAAGTTCCAAACAGACCCCAATGGCCCCTACTCCATGATCAGCACCCACTTACGCTTTCACGAAATAGATGCGCGTTCTCAACAGGAATCTGTTGGGGTGGTTGGTGTTAATCTTATCTATGGCGCATTCTATCAGCACGATCGCCCACGTAAAATGCTGCGTTATCTTTTCGATCACATCGACAAAACTGCCATTGAAATCGATACCATTAATTTCACAGGCCCACTGTTTGATGATATCGATAATCGAATCCTAAGTCTAGAACTGGTCAAAAATGGCATGACCGAAGCAGTAATGTTTAGCCCTGATGGAAACAATCTACTCCCAGCTCGAGTGCTTTACAAAAAGAATATCCTCGCCATCAGAGGTAGCTTTCGCCCTGTAACAAATGTAAATATGGATATGTTTATAAGCTCCTCAGAGATGTTCTACAAAGACAAAGATGTAAAGGAGGAAAATACAATGACTATCTTCGAAATTACCCTCTCAAATTTGATGGCAAATAGCACTGGTTTCATCGATGAACAGGACTTTATGGATCGCGCCAAACTACTGTGCGCAATGGGGCAAACAGTGATGATTTCCAATTTTAAAGAGTACTATCGACTAGTGGAGTATTTTTCAAATTACACCACCAAAAAAATAAGATTGAGTATGGGCGTGAGTAATCTGATTGAAATTTTTGATGAAAAATACTATCGAAATCTCAGTGGAGGGATATTGGAAGCCTTTGGAAAATTGTTTTTTAAAAATATGCTGGTTTACCTCTACCCCATGATTGACGAAATAACAGGTGAGATCGTTGATAGCACCAACTTACGTGTGTCTGCTAAAGTGAAAGAACTCTATAAATTCTTTGCCTACAACAAGAAAGTGGTTGATATATCGGACTACAATAAAGACTATCTCAACATCTATTCCAAAGAAGTGCTTTCACTTATCAACAAAGGAAAAAAAGGCTGGGAAACTATGCTACCAAAGAAAGCCACAGAACTCATCAAAGAGAAACAGCTGTTTGGCTACCAAAAATAAATTTCAAAGCTCTGAGCTACCCTTCTAATATCTGAGCAGCGTGTTCTTTTGTTTTGACCTTGTCAATCACACGTTCAACCACGCCTTGCTCATCCAAAATAAAGGTTGTTCGAAGTATGCCCTCATACTCTTTTCCACGAAATTTTTTAGGCCCCCAAACGCCAAACCCATTGATCAACTCCTTGTCAATATCCGCCAAAAGAGGATATGGAAATGAAAATTTCATTGCGAATTTTGCCTGTGCTGTAACTGTGTCAGCACTAACACCGAGAATGGAATAACCGGCCTTTGTCAAATCGGAATAATGATCTCGCAAATCACATGCTTCGAGAGTACAGCCAGGTGTGTTGGCCTTTGGATAAAAGAAAATAACCACTTTTTTTCCGGCATAATCATAGAGTGAAACTGTATTTCCGTCGTGGTCCTGAACAGAAAAATCAGGGGCTTTCATACCAACTTGTAACATAGCAATATTTTTAGATTAGTTTTGTAAAAATACAAAATATGAACAAAGCAGAAAAGGTTGCATTTGTTATAAAAACACTGGATGAATTATATCCAGAAATTCCTATTCCCCTCGATCACAAAGACCCATATACCTTGCTGATTGCAGTTCTACTGTCAGCACAAAGTACAGATGTACGCGTCAACCTGACAACCCCTCACCTCTTTGCAAAAGCAGATAACCCCTATGATATGGTCAAGTTGTCTGTTGATGAAATCCGAAACATCATCAAGCCTGTTGGTTTATCACCCCAAAAAGCCAAAGGAATCCATGGGCTTTCACAAATGCTGATTGAGAAATATGAAGGGTTTGTGCCTGCCGATTTTGAAGCTTTAGAGTCGTTTCCAGCAGTTGGTCATAAGACTGCCAGCGTGGTGATGTCACAAGCGTTTGGGGTTCCTGCTTTCCCTGTTGATACCCACATTCATCGGCTATTGTTCAGATGGGGGTTGAGCACTGGAAAGAATGTAACGCGAAGCGAAAAAGACGCCAAAAGACTGTTCCCAAAAGAACGATGGAATGACCTCCATCTTCAAATTATTTGGTATGGGCGTGAGTACTGTCCAGCTAGAGGTTGGGACTTGTCCAAAGACATCATCACCTCAACCATCGGGCGAGCAAGCGTACTGAAGGCATACAACAAACGCAGTTCTAATTCAAAAAGCGCTCGAAAATAATTCCGCCATCGGTTTCATCAAAACAAAAAGAAGCAGCAAAAGCCTTGATAAAAGCAATCGTTTCTTTCTTGGGTTGATTATAGATAGTAGAGGGTGCAATGTAGATTTTCTCCATATAAATATTTGTAGAGAAAACGACTGCTGTTGCTAAATTATTGTGTAAAGATCAAATTTCGTTCTTCAATCAATTTTCGCAAGTTGAGGATGGCATAACGCATCCTGCCCAAGGCAGTGTTGATGCTCACACCTGTTTGTTTACCAATATCTTTAAAACTCATTTCCTGAAACAGTCGCATACGCAACACCTCTTTTTGGGTTTTTGGCAATTCATCAATCAAAACAGACAAGTCATTGTGGATTTGTGTTTCAATCATAAGAGCCTCAATGCTACTGCTTTGTTCGATCAATAGATCCAAAACATCTAAATCTTCATGTTTTGACTCATGCTTGGGAAGTCGGCTGACTTTTCGAAAGTGATCCATGATAATGTTGTGCGCTATGCGCATTACCCAAGATAAAAAGCGATTTTCGTCTTTGTATTTACCAAGTCTTAGATTTTTAATCACTTTTACAAAAGTGTCTTGAAACACATCATCTGCGAGTTCAGCATCTTTAACTTTTGAAAAAATAAATCCATACACACGTTTTTGATAACGATCAACTAAGATTGAAAAGGCTTGACTATTACCAGATGTAAATTGGGTAATTAGGGTTGAATCTGAAAGGGACATAACATATTACGTTTTAAAAGGTTACAATAAAATTAAAAACGTATATGTTTAGTATGGGCAGAAGTATTTTTACAAATATATCAATTTATTCAAATAACAAAAATTATATTGATAGTGAACAATTTATAAGTATTTTTAACGATTATCCAAAAACATTTTATGGTTAAAAGCTAATTGCAATTGAAAAAAGAAAAAATGATCCGGGTCCGTGGTGCAAAAATGCACAACCTGAAAGATATAAATATTGATATTCCCAGTCGTAAACTGGTCGTGTTTACAGGGCTTTCTGGCTCTGGAAAGTCGAGTTTAGCCTTTGATACCCTCTATGCTGAGGGTCAACGTCGTTATGTGGAAAGTTTGTCATCCTATGCACGGCAGTTTTTGGGTCGTCTCGACAAACCTAAAGTGGATAAAATTGAGGGTCTTGCCCCTGCCATTGCAATCGAACAAAAAGTCAATAGCACCAACCCAAGGTCAACAGTCGGTACCACAACCGAAGTCTATGATTACCTAAAGCTGCTCTATGCACGCATTGGCAAAACCTACTCCCCCATTTCCAATGAAGTTGTTTCCAAAGACAGTGTGAGCGACATCCTCGATGATATCAAAACACACAAAGAAGGAACAAAAATGATTGTTTTATCCCCTGTTACAATCGATGAAAACCGGTCGATGGAACAGGTTCTAAATCTCTTTGAACAACAAGGCTATGCAAGAATTTTAGTCGATGGGCAGGTTGTTCGCATCAATGAGGAGAAAGACAATCCACCCTCTTCCTGCCACCTCGTTATAGACCGAGTGATTTTGAAAACAGATGAAGATGCATTGAGTCGCTTGGCAGATTCGTTGGAGACTGCTTTTTTTGAAGGTAAAGGGAACCTTCAACTCTTTTTCCCATATGATGACCTGTATAAAGATTTCTCAAATCAATTTGCAAGAGATGGTATGACATTTCTCGAGCCAACACCACATTTGTTTAGCTTCAATAACCCCTTGGGCGCATGCCCAGACTGCGAAGGATATGGCGACTTGATTGGGATTGATCACGATTTGGTGATCCCAAATACAGCACTGTCTATTTATGAAGATGCAGTTGCGCCTTGGCGCTCGTCGAGTGCTAGTCGCTATAAAAAGAAACTGATCGAAACTGCTCGTTTGTTTGATTTTCCAATCCATAAACCCTATTTCGAACTCACAGAAAAACACAAAAAACTGTTGTGGCAAGGCAACAAACAATTTAAAGGAATTGATGCGTTTTTTCAACGACTCGAAAAGAAAAGCTATAAGATTCAAAATCGTGTGATGTTGTCGCGATATAGAGGTCGCACAAGCTGTACAACTTGTGAGGGCAAACGACTTCGGAGAGACACACAATATGTCAAAATCAATGAAAAATCAATTGGGGATTTAGTTGATATGCCAGTACATGAATTGTTGAACTTTATGCAACAACTCAAGCTTAACAAGCAGGACCAACAGATCGCTGAACGATTGCTCACAGAAATCATAAGCCGGTTGGATTTTCTCTGTGAAGTTGGCTTGTCATACCTCACACTCAACCGAAAGTCAAACAGTTTGTCTGGAGGGGAGTCGCAACGAATCAATTTGGCAACCTCGCTTGGTAGCAGTTTGGTTGGGTCGATGTATATCCTCGACGAACCAAGCATTGGTCTACACCCCAAAGACACAAAACGATTGATTCGCATTTTGGAAAAACTACGTGACCTCGGCAATACTGTGATTGTTGTTGAGCATGATGAAGATATCATTCGTGCAGCAGATGAGATTGTGGATCTGGGTCCTGAGGCAGGTCTTTTTGGAGGTGAAATTGTTGTGCAAGGTGCATTGAACGATATTCTGCAATCCAATGGCCTCACTGCATCCTACCTTAATGGAAAGGAGATGATCGCCCAAAAAACAAATCCTATCAAAACATCAAAATACATCGAACTAAGAGGCGCACGTGAAAACAATTTAAAAAATATCGACGTTCGATTTCCGCTGCATTCCATCACTGCTGTAACAGGGGTTTCGGGTAGTGGGAAAAGCACCCTAATCAAAGGAATTCTCTGGCCCGCACTGCTGAGAGAAAAAAAAATCTTTACTGAAAAGCCAGGTCAACACAGTGGTATTGGTGGTGATCTAAACGATATCACTGCAATTGAGTACATCAGTCAAAACCCAATTGGCACCTCGTCGCGCTCCAACCCGATCACTTATATCAAAGCCTATGATATCATTCGAAAACTTTTTGCCGACCAACAAGCCTCAAAATTGGCTGGTTATTCAGCCAAGCATTTTTCGTTTAATGTCGATGGTGGTCGATGTGAAAGCTGCAAGGGAGAAGGTGAAGTTACAATCGAAATGCAGTTTATGGCTAATGTCAAATTGAAATGTGAAACTTGTGAAGGAAAACGCTTTAAACGAGAGGTACTAGAAGTTCGCTTTGCAGAGAAAAACATCTTTGATATTCTGTCGATGAGTGTTGACGAAGCACTTGCTTTTTTCAAAAAATACAACGAAAACAAAATTGTAAAAAAAATCCAATCACTAGCTGATGTTGGGATGGGGTATATTGCCCTAGGACAATCATCATCTACCCTTTCGGGTGGCGAAGCCCAACGAATCAAGTTGGCGAGTTTTCTAACCAAGGGGAGTCATAAGGGTAGTGTTTTGTTTCTCTTCGATGAACCAACCACTGGACTTCATTTCCACGATATTGGAAAGCTGCTGAAATCCTTTCGTCAACTCATTGATCTAGGGCATAGTATTATAGTTATTGAACACAACACGAGTCTGATCGAACACGTCGATCACATCATAGATTTGGGTCCAAATGGTGGGCAATTGGGTGGGGAACTACTGGCAACAGGAAGTCCTAAAGAAATCAATACCAATCGAAAGTCAAGCCTTTATAAAAAGTTATTTGATCACTCGATGTAGCAAGCGAATTAAGTCGTTGGAAAGCTTAAATTGGACAACAATCGTAAAGTAAAAAACTGACACCAATGCTGATGTCAAAACGATTTGAAGGATGGGCGATACTGTGAAGTCAAACGAATCAAAAACAACAAACAATATCCCAACAACAATTAGGGTTTTACACATATTCCACGAGAATGGATGCGCATTGATTTTATAATACAAATAAGCCATCTTTAGAAGGATAGAAGAGCCAATCACAACCAATGTTGCAAGTGCTGCACCATCGATTCCATAGGCAGGTATCCACAAGATGTTAAGCAGTGTAACCCCCAATGCCATGAGGATTGAAAATAAAAGTGTGATCTGATAAAATGAACTGTTTGAAATAATCGCACTTCCACAACCAAAAATCATCGTTAGGAGTTTTGCTAAGGAAATATATAAAACAACAGTAGTGGCTGTTTGATAGCCCACATCAGGTAACAAGGAGAATAAGGCTTCGCTGTTGAGATTCACCAACAAGAAAAACCAACCCGAAACTACAACCAGGTTGAGAGCACTTTTTTTATAAAGATTGTTGACTTCTTTTGGATTATTTTCATTCACTGCTGTTGCAACCAAGGGGTTCAAAATTTGCTGCATCGCACGTGCTGGCACTTCGACTAGTGTGGCAGCGAAAATTGCAATGGCATAAAAAGCTGTTTGCTTTATCTCTTGCAACTGAGGTATCATAAACTTATCGATGTCGATGATTAAACTCCCTGCAAATGCAGCCAGTAATATGGTAGCTGAATAGATTAAAATCGAACGAATATTTGAGGGAAAATGTAAACGAATACTAACTGGATAGTAATGATTTGCTAACAGAATCATCAACAACAAACGAATAAAATAGCCAATGACTAAGGTGATAATAAATTGATCAAATGACAGCTCGAAAAAGTACAAGGCAATCAAAAGGAGGAAGAGAAAAAATCTAGGGTAAATCTCTTTGAGGACATTGCCAAGCACAGACTGCAATTGAACACGAGCCCAAGCGTAAAATACTTCAAAATAAGCAGTGGCAAATGCCACAACAAATATGACCCAGGTGTAATCAGCAATGATCGGATTTTGTATGGAAAGGCTGTTGACAATAGAGTGATAAAAAGTAATACAAATACACCCTGTGAGCAAGGCAATCAAAAGTGGTAAGAGAACAACAAAATTCATAAATCGCTGCTGCATCTCTTTTTCCTGAAAAGAGCTGTAATATCGAATGATGGTCTGATGAATCCCAAAGCCAATCAATGGCATGAGTAAGTTGGATGTTGCCAATAAAAAGACAACAAGCCCATAGGCCTCAGCAGAAAGAAAAGCAGGGTAAAACACCAATGTATTGATCCCCCCAAACATAAAGGCAATGCCGATTGTCAGTATATTTTGAGAGGTTTGTTTGGCAACGATTCCCATCAGTTGTTTGATTGATTAAGATACAAATGTAGTTGTTCGGCTTGTTTTTTACGCGAAAAACGCTGATCGGGTTGTTGTAGGGGTGCACTCGTTTTTGATTTATAATCTTCAAATACAGTTGCAATCCAAGCAGTCATTTTATCGATTTCAGTATATAAAAAAGCAGCTCCTAACTGAAAGTCTTTAATGATTTTGGACATATCGCCATGTTTGTTGACAATAGCCAAAATAGGACGTTGAGCAGCCATGTAAGCATACAATTTTCCGTGAATAACAAACTGACTTTGGGGTTGATCATTACCCAACAATAACAGTAGATGGGACTGTGGAAGTATGTTGTCGATCACCTCTTTTGCATGATAGCCATGAACGGTGACTTGATTCTCCATTACTGGAGGAATTGGCTTGTTTTCATAAACGCCATACAAATGCAAATGCGCATTATTTGCAAACACTTGATCGATAGAGGAAAGTTTATCGAAGACAGACCAAAGTGTTTCGATATGCTGATTGGGTTTTAAAACACCTGTGTAGGTGATGGAAAACTCCTTAGATAGTGTTCCCTCCAATATCTTTTCATATCCATTGTAAATACAACTCACTGAGGGGTTTATGGCAGAATAGAGCGTTGCCAAGCTTGGTGTTGTTGTCACCACATAATCAGCAGTTGAAATCACTTGCTGTTCAATGCGTTTGTGCTTTTGTCGAACAAATAACATCATTGGCAACTCATGATTGACATAAAATTGTGTCCAAGGATCACGGAAATCAGCCAACCATTGTACATCATTTGATTTTCGAATTGCACGACCAACCATGTGCATGCTATGTGGTGGTCCTGTGGTAATCAGCCACTGGGTGGGTTGTGCCGCCAAACACTTTTCAACCAAACGAATTGCTGGTTTGATAAAAAACTGTCGAGCATCTGGGAAGAAAAAATTGGCACGAATCCAACGAACAACATATGAAAATAATCCCTTAGATGTTTTGGGTTTTGTCGTGCTGTACAAGCGCTTTCCAGGTTCCCAAATCGAAAGGGGATATATCTTGATGTTGGGGTGTGCTTGATCAGTAAAAGATGAATCTACAGGAGTTCCAACTGGGTACTGAACAGTAATCACATCAATTGTCCATCCCTTTTTTGCAAGTTCGTTTGTGAAAAACCACCAACGCTGCACCCCCGATCCACCAGCTGGTGGCCAGTAGTAACTTACAAGGATGATATGTTTTGTTTGTGAAGTCCCCAAAGTGTTATTGCTTTAATCCAAATCTCTTCAACGGCACAAAAAATACAAAGGCAATCAAGCTGAAAATTACATATCCAGCCAATCGAATGCGTGAACCTCTTGCAATCACATCTGGCTCAAATCGAAAAAGAATCTCATGCGTACCTGCAGGAATAATAAGCCCTCGAAGTGCATAGTTTACACGATGATGTGAAACTTCCTCTCCATTCAAAAACGACTTCCAACCGTGTGGGTAATACATCTCTGAAAAAACAGCAAATGAAGTTGATGAGACTGTCGCACGATATCTCAACTCATTAGCTTTATGACTGACCAACGAAATTTGAGAAAGGCTGTCCAATACAAACTTGTTTTGAGAGATATTCTCTGTTGTAAGTGCTTTACGCTCAAGATCCTCAGTGGTAAGGCGCTGAATTTCATCATCAGCAGAAGAACAAGAAATGACCTCCTCGACGAGCCATGCATTACCAAAAGCACTGGGATTTACACCAGCAGTCAGACTTCCATCCTCAGCAGTTTGTAAGGTATATTTGATGTTGAGCATATTGACAACATTTGGCGAAATCGTTTCGCTCAAATGATAGTCATATAAAGATTGCATACGATGGGGCTTAGCACCATGATAGCCTCCAATTGTATTGTGAAAGTAAGCAGTTCTCGCATGTGCCATGCGAAGGCGTGGTTCAAATACTCGATATCGAGTTGTGTCTTTTTGTATCGCTCTGTCGGCAGCAGTGGCTTGAAATGGACGCTGCATCACTGATTTATTCGCAAAGTCATCAATGTTAACATAATTGCGCGCAAATGACCATAGATCGATCAAAATCACCAAGGCGACAATAGGAACTACAAATTGTTTTTTATTGTCTAAAAATGCCAAACGACAAACAGCATAGGTCACAACAATGAAGCCAACTGATCGCAATAAATCATAGAGAAGCATTGATTTTCGATCCTCTTTCAAGGGATTTAAAATTTCTGGGTAAGCAGAAAAAATTTCAAAATCAGACTTATAATCAAATACAGAAACAGCAGTAATCCAAACCAATCCCAACAGGCCCATCACAAGCAAAAGACTGCGATTGAGCACTTTTAAACGAGATGAATTAGAAATATCCATCAAACTAATCATACCCATAACAGCAGCGATTGGAAAACAAAGTTCCAAGATGACCTGTGCAGAGCTCACTGCCCTAAACTTGTTGTAATAAGGTACATAATCAATCAAAAATTGAGTGAGTTGAGGTAAGTGCTTCCCCCATGAAATCAACAGTGAAACAACAATTGATGACAGTAAAATTAATCGCCAACGCTTGTGCATCAAAAAGAAACCAATCAGCGACAGGAAAAATACTGTGATTCCAATATATGCAGGTGCTTCAACGATGGGCTGATCACCCCAATATGTACGTGCATATGAAAATACGTATTGTGCTGTTTCAGCATCGACAGTTTGTAAAAATTGTGATAGTTCTCCTGAAGGGTCAGGACGATCGCCACTACCACCACCCGTAATACGTGGGATGATGAGGTTTAGCGTTTCAACAAAACCATAACTGTATTCAGTGATATAATCAAAAGACAATCCATCGGTAGATGATGTTGTATCACCCAATGCGTTTTCTTTCAGTGATGAATTGCCCCTTGTGCTTTCTTTTGCATATTCACTCGTTGCAAGCAGTTGAGTTGCGTTAAAACTAAGTGCCAATAATGTTGCAAAAATCATCAACGAAAATGATTTTATCAGAGATTGATATTTTCGATTTTGCAACAATTCGATCGCAAAGCCAAGTGCCATCAAACCCACAAGTATAAAGACATAATAGGTCATTTGATAATGATTGGCATGAATTTGCAAAGCCATCGCCAGTGTAAGTATGGAAAATCCAATTATTCGTTTGTTGGAAAACACATGCGCTACACCCAACACAATCAAAGGCATATAACCAATGGCAAGTGCTTTGGTATTGTGCCCTACACCTAAAATAATGAGTAAATAAGTCGAAAAACCAAAAGCAATAGCCCCTGCAATTGCGATTTGAAATTTGGGTGTAAAATACAATGTCAAAAGATAAAAACTGAGCAGATACACGAAAAGATAATCAGCAGGGCGTGGTAAAAATCGAATCAACTTGTCTATTGTTCCAATAAAATCATAAGGATATGTAGATGTGATTTGATAGGTCGGCATTCCACCAAATGCATTATCAGCCCAATATGGCTCTTCGTCATAGTCGGCACGATGCTCCAATACTTGTCGCTGCATCCCTTGAAACTGCTGAATATCAGACTGCACGATGACTTTACCACTGATTAAAGGATAGAAAAAAGCCAAGGATAGCAAGGCTAAAAACATGACTGAAAGGAAATGAGGAATGCTATTTTTTATCATTAATCAAATACTTAAATGTCAAAAATACAATTCTAAGCATTACTTGTGCTAAAGCATTTCTTTATATTTGAGTTGATGAATCAATCCTGTGCGACATTTTGTCTTTTTTTACTGTTCGTTTCTTCACTTGTGTGGAGTCAGTACACACCCATTATCAACAGTAATCGCCCTGGTTTTACACAGGGAGCTTTTTCTGTTGGACCAGGTGTTTATCAGCTCGAGTTTGGGGCCTCTTATCGTCAAGACCGATTTGCTTCGCTGGCAGATGCAAAAAGTAAAGGCGCAGGATTCACGCTCGATCTCCGAACAGGTTTGATTTTGCAAAACCTTGAACTGATATATCGCGTTGATTATCACAACGACCAACTGTCTTTTAATAACCTATCTGGAAGGTTGAGCTATAACAGAGCTGGCACAAAAAAGAATACCATTGGGTTTAAACTCCTGATGTTTGATCCATTTCGAAACTCTGAACGATATAAGCCCGATATGAAAAGCTACAAAGCAAATAAAGGCGTCCGAGCTGTTGATTTGATTCCAGCAGTATCTCTTTATTTGGGATCTGAATTAAGCCTCGGAAACATCTATCCCTATGGAGAACCTTTTTCACCTATTTTTAATCTGCTATCCCCCACACTGAAACAAAATCAGATTTCAGGAGAAGTCATGTTAATTACACAAAACCATTTTTTAAATAATTTTGTGGTTGTAACAAACTGGGGAAGAAGATATTTGGGAAGTGCCAATGAACAAAATTTTATGTCGAGCAGTTTGATGATTCCCATCAAAAGAAGATTGATGGGTTTTATAGAGCAAGTAAGTGTTGACAGCAAGTTATCTACAGATGTTTTTTTAACAGCTGGTGCTGTTTATCTGTTCAATGAAAACATACAAGCTGATGCATTTTTGAGTCATACGTTCAAGAACACACCAAGCATGTTCGCAGCAGGCATTGGTGTTTCTTATCGCATTGATCGATACAACGACAATGGCATTCCCCAAGAGATAAAAGAACTGAGAAAACGACGCAAAAAAAATCGTATCGATCGAAAAATGAACGCTGAAAAAATAAAGGAGTTTAGTGATCGTGAACGTGAAAGAAAACAAGCAGAACGAAAACAAAAAAAAGCATCCAAAAAGAATAAGTAATGAAGCATTACAGCCTACATGAAGTAAATACAAAAAAAGAATACCATGCATTTTTTACATTCCCCTTTACACTTTATAAAGCTTGTGATCAATGGGTGCCGCCTATCACCAGTGAAGAAAAAGCTATCTTTAATCGTGGAAAAAATCCTGTGTTTGAAAATGCCGATTCCAAGCTTTTTGTTGTCAAAAATGGAAATCAAATTCTCGGTCGCATAGCTGCTTTGATCAATTGGATTGAGGTCAAAGAACAAGCCAAAACTAAGGTTCGGTTTGGGTGGTACGACACCATAGACGATCTTAACGTAAGTCGTTTACTCATCGATGCTGTACATGAGTGGGGAAAGCAAAACGGGTTGACTTATCTCGAAGGTCCAATGGGCTTTTCCAATATGGACAAAGCAGGGGTTTTGGTTCAAGGCTATGAATACAAAAACACCATGATCACTTGGTATCATTACCCCTATCAAAAAAAACACCTTGAAGACCTAGGGCTTATCAAACAAGCAGAATGGGTCGAGTTTCAAATTAAGATATTCAAGCCTGAGGATGCCCCTGAAAAGGTAAAGAAATATGCTGAACTCATTTCAAAACGATACGAGCTGAGTGCGCTTGAATTTTCGACCCGAAAAGAATTAGTGCCATACGTTGATAAGATGTTTGACCTACTAAACAAAACCTATAACAACCTACAGTCTTTTGTACCTATACAACCCAATCAAGTTACGCATTATAAAGAAAAATATTTTTCGTACATCCATCCCAAGTTTATTAAGTGTGTAGTAGACAAATCTGGCAATCTCATTGCCTTTGCTATCACCATGCCATCCTTTTCAGAAGCCTTAAAAAAAGTCAATGGCTCTCTCTATCCCTTTGGATTTTTTCATATCATGCGTGCACTTCGAAAAAACAACAGGGCTTCATTTTATTTGATAGGCATCGATCCAGCTTATCAAAACAAAGGAGTGACAGCAATTTTGTTTGACGCCATCCAAAAAATGTTTAACGCACAAGGGATTACAGATGTTGAAACAAATCCCGAACTAGAGGAAAACAATTCGATTCAGCTCATGTGGAAAAACTATGAGCATGAACTGCACAAGCGTCGTCGTACTTACAAAAAAGCCATCAGCTAGTTTTTGTTTTTTACTTTTGCCACATGCAAAATGAAGGTAAAACCATAGTCGCATCGGCTACTGCACCAGGCACAAGTGCCATTGCCATTGTTCGTCTGTCAGGTGATAAAGCCATCAGTATCGCTGATCGTGTTTTTCGATCATTGGATGGCAAAACCCTTGCAAAGAAAAAATCGCATACCATTCATCTTGGTCATATTGTGCAAAACGACAGCACTCTTGATGAGGTGCTTGTAAGTTTATTCAAAGGACCAAATTCATACACTGGCGAAGATGTTGTTGAGATTTCGTGCCATGGTTCAATCTATATTCAACAGCAACTGATCCAATTGCTGCAAAAAGAAGGAGCACAAATGGCAGAGCCTGGCGAATTTACCCTTCGCGCTTTTATGAATGGAAAAATGGATCTAACCCAAGCAGAAGCAGTTGCAGACCTCATTGCAAGTGAAGGAGAGGCTGCACACAGAGTTGCTATACAGCAACTTCGTGGAGGCATCAGCAATCAGTTGGTACAACTCAGACAACAACTGATCGATTTTGCTTCATTGGTAGAACTTGAGCTTGATTTTAGCGAAGAAGATGTTGATTTTGCAGATCGAAATGCATTGGAAAAACTATTAAAAGAAGCCCAAGACACTATCAAATCACTTGTTGATTCATTTGCTGTTGGGAATGCCATGAAACAAGGCGTTCCTGTTGCTATTGCAGGAAAGCCAAATGCTGGAAAATCATCATTGCTCAACACACTTGCCCAAGAAGAAAAAGCCATCGTTTCTGAAATTGCAGGTACCACTCGCGACAGCATAGAAGATAATGTCACGATTGATGGGATTCAGTTTAGATTTATCGATACTGCTGGCCTTAGAGAGACTAAAGATACCGTCGAAGCCATAGGCGTTGAAAAAGCCAAAACTAAAATTTCAGACGCGAAAGTCCTTCTCTATGTAGTGGATCCTGAAACAATGACAACTGAAGACATCAAAAAAGAAGTCAAAGTACTACAGCATCAATGCCCTTTGGTTTTATTGAACAAGGCAGACCTTCACGATACGAATCACCTCAACAACCAAAGCAAAAAGCTGGGTGATATAGATTCAATCGTTATTTCAGCTGAAACAGGGTCAGGCTTGGGCAAGTTGAAAAAACATCTGGTACAGCTTGTGGATCACACTAACTACGATACGATTGTGAGCAACAGTCGTCATCACAATGAACTCCAGCAAACCCTCACAGCGATCTTAACTGTTCGAAAGGGCTTGACAAGTGGTTTGAGTGGTGATTTGTTGGCAGTTGATTTACGAACTGCACTGCATCATTTGGGTATGCTCACAGGATCGATTTCATCCGATGAACTCTTGGGAAATATATTTGCTAATTTTTGTATCGGAAAGTAATTTAAAAATTACTGTTTTACCACTCGCCTTGTAACCCACTCTTTATTGTCTTTGCGATACAGTCGAATGAGGTACATCCCATTGTTGACAGTTCTTAAATCAACACTTGAAGCATTGGTTTTCATCAACTGTTTTCCAGTGAGGTCATACAAATGAATTTTGGAGATAATGTCTTTATTGGCATGCACAACTCCCGAGGTGGGGTTGGGATATACAAATATATCTTTGTCCTGTATTGATTCAACACTCAGGTTTGGGTTTGTTGACCGAGTATAACTAAATCCACCACCAGCACCGTTTCCTCCACCACTAGTCCATGAAGTAATTTTTATATCAATATAGATGTCTTCAGTAACAAGGTGAACTACCATGTTCCTTCCGACAGCATTTCTTGGTTTTGAATTTCCTCTAAACGTAGAAAAGGTCAAAGAACCAAGACTGGATGTAGTACCAAATGCCCATCTGGTATCAGCTGGACTAGTACTTTTTGACGAATTTGACTCTGTTTTAGCATTATAAAGTTGTCCTCCATTATTCCCTCTAGTTAACCATACTAAATCAGTAATCCTGTCTTGAGAACTTTCAAGTGATGGGTTATCAAAATCTTGCTTTGTAAATGTCATTAGAGAACCATTCCAAACAGTTTGGGAAAAGCAGAGTAAAGGTGTGAGTATGAGTAAAATATATTTCATAAAACTAGTTTTTTTTTTAAAGATACAATTCTTACGCCAATTGCATTTTATCTTCGAGAAGAAACACCTATTTTTGAAAAAAAACAATGCGATTTCTTCTGCTCTTTGCATTCTCTGTATGTGGCATTGCGCATGCACAAACGATTTTAAATTCAGAATCGTTATTGAATCACTCCACTGCTAAACTCAACACACAAATCAATCTCTCTTTCAACTGGGAATCAGGCAACGAAAATACGTTTGCTTCTTTTAATCAAATATTAATGGGAACAAAACAAGGACGTCAGCTTTGGCGACTCATCGTGGGGCATGACTACGAGGATGATGAAGGAGAAATTGTTGCAAATGACTGGAGTACACAGCTTCGCCTAAACCATTATGTCAGCGATAAAAACTCAATCTATGGCTTTATTCAGACACAAAATATCAAGGTGTTACAGATGAACCATCGTCAACTTGTCGGAGGTGGCTATCGTCATTCGCTGTTCAACAACGATCGCCAGTACTTCGATCTTGCAGCTGGTTTGTTTTATGAAGATGAAGAATACCCTGATCTTCAAACACATAAATATCGATTCAATATCAATATGTTTTTGCGTGTCAAACTGCTTGAAAAACTTTATTTCAATTGTGTAACCTACTTCCAAGTCAACACAAAAGATGCAAACGATATCCGATTTTTTGTTGAGCCTAAAATCAATTTTGAGCAAGACAAATTTGCCTTATCCATTGGCGCACAAAACAGGTATAATTCAACCCCATATTCACAAAATAAAAAGAACGATCTCTTGTCCCAAGTTGCACTGACAATCAACCTGTTTGAATAATGCGGTTATAATGAGGAAAATTTTATTAATAATGACCATAAGTCTCTTTTTTGGCTGTAACAGTGATGAAAATTGTGGAGAAGTAATCGATAAAGTCATAAATAATGATCGCTTTTTACTCGTCATCCGATTTGATGATGGCGCGAGTACGAGCCAAAATGAATTTAGTGGGGAACTGGTCGACGATATCGAAGTCGACGAGCAAACCTTTTCGAGCTTCGAAGAAGGAGACAACTACTGCATCAAATAGCTAGTGTTTGGTCATTTGACCAGGTTTGGGTTCTTGCCCTTTCCGAATATACTGACAACAAGCAGGCAACTGATCATAAACCTTATCACTGGAAACGTGGTGTTCAGTGTCATGCCCTGCAGCAGCGATTTGCTTTTCGATTATATCTATGTCTGTTTTTAATCCATTGTAAATCAAACGCAGCTGTTCAGAAGAATTATCCCAAGAGGCATATTTGACACCTTTCACTGAAAAAGCAGCTTTTTCAATTCGCTTTTTACACATTCCACAGTTGCCAAGAACTTCAATGCTATTCTTTTCGTTTTTTGATGGACTCTCTTGTGCAAAAGAAAGCAGAGAAAAGCTCATAAATAACAAAATAAATACTGATTTCTTCATGATTCAAATTTATAAATTATATCGCAACCCCATATACATCATACGTCCAAAAACAGGAGCGTAAACCAAGCTCGAATCAAAAGTCGATGAAAAGGGCTGATCAGCAGATAAAATGGGTTGTACTTGTTTGTAATTTGTGAGGTTTTCACCACCCATATAGATTTCAAAATTAGGTTTTGGGGTATAAGTAATCTGTGCATTCATCAATCCAAAAGCATCACTCTCAAAGCCATTTGGGTGTTGGATGGTTGCAGGAATACGCTGTGGACCTGTGTAGTGATAGGTTGCATCTGCTCTCCACTGATCCCCTACATAGCCAAGATTCAAAAAATATCGTTGTTTTGGCTGTAAAGGCTTTTGCTTTTTTGCATCGACATAATCAACCTGTACATCATAAAATTTATAGGAAAAACGAGCGTCTATCAGTCTGAACAAACGTGCGTCCAACCCAAGCTGCAAACTGTTTGCATAGCTATCTCCGTCAAGGTTATAAAATGATACTTGCCCTAGTGTTTCCCAATCGACAACAATCTGACTAACAAAGGATGTTCGAAATATATCTAGATTAAAATTCAGTGGAATCGAACCGATTTGAAACCCTTTCAAATAACTGACTCCATAGTTCCACGCACGCTCTGGCAATAACCCATAATGATGGCTTTGAAGCGCAGGGATAAGTATCGTTCTGCCAGAGCCAAATAGTTTTTGATTTTCGGCAAATACAGTCGCTACTCGGCGTCCACTACCCATCGAAAATCGTAAACTAGAGGTATCTGTAAACGCATAACGCAAATGCGCTCGAGGGGTAACAAAACTGCCAATATGATTGTGATGATCAAAGCGAAATCCCAACACCATGCGAAGTCGCTCGAGGCTGTCATAACTGTACTCAAAAAAAGCACCCACAGAACGATTAATTCTGTTGGTTGATTGCACTTCTACTATTTCATAATACTGGTCATATGCGAACTGTAGTCCTGTCTTAAATTTATGAAGGGTGTTGCTCAGAATGGAGCTAAATATCATATTTGAAAACATACTTTTATGGCGAATATCGTATGCACGCAAACCATAATATGACTGCTGATCGTGGTCGCTATAAGCCAACTGAAAACCAAAACTTTGATAGGGCAATTTAGGAAAAACATATCCAAGTTTGAGCGAAGTTTCATAACGTTTTGTCAACATCTCACTCCCCCACACTGCTGTTGTGTTTTTATGCGTTTTTGGAATAAAATTTGTTTGCCCAAAAAGCTTATTGTCATGAAGCATTCTAACATTAAAGAAAGACACCCAACCCTTTTCTGCATCTAGGTATTGAAAGCGAGTGAGGATATTCACTTGATCGGAAAGAGGCATATCCAAAAACTGATCATCATTTTTATCTATCCTCTCTGTGCGTTCATTATAATGCAAGAATAAATTTGCAGACCATTTGTTCGACAAATTCGCTTTAGTATGAACATTCAACTCATTTCGCCCCTCAAAAGAACGAAATAGGTTGAGGAACAATCGGTCACTTGTCAAAGGTTTTTTTAGTTCAGAATTGATTTGACCAGTCATGCTTTCATATCCATTTATCACACTTCCAGCGCCTTTGGTGATTTGTAGGCTCTCGATCCATGTGCCAGGTATAAAGCTCAAACCATACACCTGAGATGCTCCTCTAATCGTGGGTATATTTTCTTCTGTAAAAAGTAAATAAGGGCTTGGTAAACCCATCATTTTTACTTGCTTAACGCCAGTGAGAGCATTGTCAAAATTGACATCAATGGCTGGGTTGGTTTCAAAACTTTCAGAAAGGTTGCAACAGGCAGCTTTTAGGAGTTCATCACTACTAACATTCAAAACACTTTGTACAGACAGAAAAGACAATTGACTTGTTTTTTTTCGTTCAGAAACAACAACTTCGTCTAGGTTTGCGCCATCTTTACTCTTTAAAATATGGATGATTGTTTTTGAGTTATATATGCTGAGGGTATCAGAAGTAAAACCCAAGTAAGAGATCACCAATTGAGAATCGGAAGGAAGTTTTTGCATCGAAAATTTGCCATTGATATCAGTAACAGTTCCTTTATTTGTTGCAAGCCAATACACATTCGCTGCTGGCAGTGGGTTGCTTTTGTCATCCCCAAAAACAGTACCTGAGAAAACCTCTTGTGCTTGCACAAAACAGAAACTAAAAAAAAGAAACAAGAACTTTAACACTATTGCAAGTTAATATAATAATGCTATAGAAAAAAGATTAACTTCGTCTTTGAAGATGAGTAAAAAGAAAAAAATATACAGCGATATACCCATTGATTTGGTTGCTGACTTTTACAGTCAAAAAAAGTTGGATATTGATGAAATTATAAAATTCAAAAAAGCAAGCATACAGGCTGTTGTCAACTATAGCCTTGCGCCCTACACAGGTAGTTTTGGGTTTGAGCAACGAAAACACTTGCTCAACAGAACCATGGTGGGTTTGTGCAAGAGGCATTTGGATAATGTAGAAAGCTTAGATTTACAACAGTCTCTTGACCTCATTTTGACACCCGAGCTCTTTGATGAACCTGTAAACAATTATTATCATCAGTTATCAGCCTCAGACTATAAAGACTTATATACCTCAAATGATGTGCTCCCGGGCGAGCCATTCATCAATCGATCATATTCTAACAATGATTCGGAAGAGTTGGAGCAATTTGGACATGAACGTTACACTGCAATCATCTCATGGATCAATCAACGCATCTACAACCAAGACACTTCAATCCACTGGAAGATTTTTGTTTTTCTTCATAATTTGGTGCCTACTCGCTGTTTTGAGTTGGGACATAAGGCTGCATTTTTATACATCAAACTTCTATTTGAGTCCTGTTTTAGTAGTTACAAAGATTTTATTTATAATGTTACCCTCGATCCCTCAATGCTAGATTTTCTCAACCTCGCCTTGAGCCAAAAGGATACACCTGATGAAAATTATGCACGTGAAGTACAAGAGTTATTTACTGTTGGGAAAAGACCTTTTGCGAAATTTACTGAAAAAGATGTCCGCGGAATTGCAAGGGCACTCGTGGGCTGGACTTATGATTACGAGAAATTGGTTTTTAGTGAAGGTACAGACCCACACGTCTTTTTCGAAGACTATAATCATGATACAGGCGACAAGGAATTTTCTTCATTTTACAACAATCATAAGATCAGTGGGAAGTCTGGTGATGATGGTCAGCAAGAGTTGCAAGAGGTTGTCGATATGCTATTCAACTCCGAAGAGTCAGGTATATACTTGTGCCGACGACTCTATCAATTTTTTGTTTATCCTGTGCTAACACCTGAAATTGAATCCCAAATCATAGCACCTCTTGCACAAGTGTTTAGAGATAATGATCACTCTCTCGTCGCCGTTTTGCGTGTACTGCTTGGCAGCGAACACTTTTTCGATGCTGCAATACCAAATAGCTTAATCAAATCTCCAATTGACTATAATATGGGTATGCTGAAAGAACTCGAAATTACATCTGGTTATCGTACACACTGGGATGGCAATGAAGTGCAATATGAACAATTTAATCCCAATCACCCTGCTTTTTTGGAGCAAAAGATCGATCAAACAACACTCGCCTATAATCTTTTTGGGCAAAACCTGCATTGGAGCAACTATAACCAAGGGATGCAACTCTTTACGCCTCCTAATGTTTCAGGTTGGCCTGCTTTTTACCAAGAGCCGGTTTATGATATGTTTTGGATCAACTCATCGACGATAAAATCGAGAAAACAAGCTGCTCATTGGTTTCGATGGGGACTTTGGCTTTACAGCTACGAAGATGAAGGAGTGAACCTGAAGTACAACTTGCACAACTATTTGAGTACCTATCGAAATCCTGCCAATTTTGAAGATTTTTTTAATGAGTTCAACGAGCGCCTATGTGGAGCCCCAGTCGATAGCTCCACATATGAAATGCTAAAAAATGAGCTGCTTGGCAACATGAACGAAATGCACTGGGAGGAGTACATCAATGCCTTTTTGGATGATCCTTCTAAAGAAAATCTAAGCTCGATTCAATGGCGGTTTGATAACGTATTGTTTCAGTTTTTTGAACTTTCAGTCTATCACATACACTAGGCTATGAAGAGAAGGTCATTTTTACATAAACTCAGTCATGCAGCAGCAGCACCAATCGTGTTGCCAAACATACTACATCACGCGCTGGCGCAGCAATCAGGGTCTTTTCTGTCAAACACAAACGAACCTGGTCGGATATTGGTCCTTATCAAATTGGATGGAGGAAATGATGGGCTCAACACTGTTATTCCACTCAATCAACTCAGTGAGCTTCAGCAAGCAAGACCACATGTGATGCTACCTGACGAGTCCATTATCGATCTTGGAAACGCTTCTTTGGGACTACACCCCGAACTGTCAGGGTTTAAAAGTTTATATGACGAACAGCGTCTTAAAATCATACAAAATGTAGGTTACGAACAACCCGATTTTTCTCATTTTCGATCGATGGATATTTGGCAAAGCGCATCAGATTCTGATGAATTTTTAAACTCGGGATGGATTGGTCGCTTTATCGAATCGGAACATCCAGATTGGCCAACAGCCTACCCAAACCAGAACTACCCAGATCCATTATCAATCGAATTGGGTGGAGGTGGTTCGTCGATACTCTTTTCTGGGAACCAGTCTTTTACAAGTTATTTGACAACAAATCCAGATGGTTTTCACGAGGATATTCTTTTCAATCCAAATGCAGTTTACCCTGATAATAATGTGGGTGTAAAATTGCGATATATCGATCTTGTCAAACATCAGTCCAACGAATATGCGACCACAGTCAAGTCTGCCTTTGAAAAGTCTTCGCTTGCACATGCCTACGAAGAGAGTGATTTTGGAGAGCAGTTTGATATCATGACTCGTCTGATTTTGGGTGGTTTAAACACTCGAATATACATGGTCACACTGGGTGGTTTTGACACACATGACACTCAAGTAGACATATCAGATCATACCAAAGGAGAGCATGCATACTTGTTAAAGGAGCTCAACGATAATGTGTTAAAGTTCTTTCAAAACCTAGATGAAGTCGGCAGAAGTGATAATGTCTTGTGTATGACGTTCTCTGAATTTGGACGAACAATTGTCTCCAATGGCTCGAGAGGAACAGATCATGGTACAGCTGCACCCCTATTCATCTTTGGCAACAGAGTCAATACAGAAATTATGGGTGAAAACCCTGTAATCCCAAAAGGAGTGCGATGGGAAGACAACCTCGAATCAGAATTTGATTATCGATCGATATATGCTACAGTGATTGATCAATGGCTAAACACGAATGATGGTAAATCAGAGTCCGTCCTTGGGCGACAGTTTGACCAATTTGAACTCCTTCGAGCTGACAACGATGCAGACCGATGGATTTTATTCCCAAACCCTGTAATTGATGTTTTCAAAATTGGCGTTCCCAAAAAGGTTTCCAGTTTTTACTATCAAATTTATGATCTGAATGGTAGGCGATACGACGAAGGAAATGCGACTGTAAGCCCATTAAAAGTGTACCCTATTTCGACCCATAATTTACAGAAAGGATATTATATGATTAACATTCGCCATCAAAGTGGCAACGAGGCATTAAAATTTTATAAACAATAGCATTTTCCTAAATTGTTTTTTTATAACTTTATTACCAATAATTGTTATAAAATGAACAAAATTGCAGTATTTGGTCTTGGTAAAGTAGGCACGTTGGTAGGGATATTGTTAAGCGATCAGTTTTCGGTAATTGGTTATGACATCCATCCACCCTACTATGGAATAGCATTGCCATTTGATCACAAAACCCTTGATATAGGAAAGGTCGATAACATCAAACATGCCCTGGAGAATGTTGATGCAGTGGTTTCTGCGCTGCCCTATTTTTTGAATAAACATATTGCCGAAATCGCACACCGAAAGGGAGTTCATTATTTCGATTTGACTGAAGATGTGAGCACCATGCGACACATAGAGTCGCTTTCAAATCAATCAATATCTGTGTTGGCACCACAATGTGGTTTAGCTCCTGGATTTATTGGCATCATTGGTGGCGAACTAGCAGGTCAATTTGATGAGCTTAGAGACATAGAGTTGCGAGTGGGAGCTTTGCCTCGCTATCCAAATGGTCAGCTCGCATATTCTTTTACGTGGTCGCCAACAGGCGTGATTAATGAGTACCTCAACGACGCAGAAGCAATCCACAACGGCACTCGAAAAAATGTACCTTCACTCGAGGGCTTTGAGTATATGAACATCGAAGGGCAAGAATATGAAGCCTTTACAACCTCGGGAGGTCTTGGAACCATGTGCTCGACCTATGAGGGAAAGGTAGATACCCTTAACTACAAAACCATTCGATACCCAGGGCATGGAAAACTCATGCGTTTTTTGATGTATGAAATGGTAATGAAAGAAGATTTGGAACAGCTCGAAAAAATATTGACAAATGCCAAACCACCAGTCGAGGAAGATCTCGTTCATGTCTATGCTGTTGTTGAAGGGAAAATAGATGGTGAAATGCGTAGAAAGGAGTTTTTTCAGACCTATTTTCCTATCGAAATCCATGGGAAAATTTGGAGAGCCATATCCTGGACAACTGCAGCATCAATCGCAGCAGTGGTCGAATTGGTTGCTGCTTCGAAATTACCACAAAAAGGATTTATCAAACAAGAAATGATTCCTTTATCTGATTTTTATGCAACTGCAAATGGTGCCTTGTTACAACCTAAATCACAATCATGAATTTCTCTAACAACACACCACTCAACAAAATACTTAATGGGTTATTTATCCCCTACGCCGAGCGAGTGCCAGATGTAAAAACCATCACAACTGCAATGAAAGGCATCGGGTTAATTTCGAAACAAGAGGACATTGTCAATGACCATATTGCATTTCGGACTTTAGGTGTTCCAAACCTTGGCATTGCCTCATTTGAAAAGATTTTTTTACATCATGGCTACACCAAACAAGATCATTATTTTTTTCCAAAAAAGAAATTGGATGCCTACTGGTATAAACCTCCTCATGATCACTATCCTCGTGTTTTTATCAGTGAACTAAAAGTGGATGCACTCTCAACAACTGCGCAAGACATTATCTACAGCTACACCAAAGAGATTGAAAAAGACCCCATAGGAGAAATTTACTTGGATGATGCTGAAGCGGTCATTGATTTTCTTCATCAGGCACTTTGGAAATTGCCAAGCCTAAATGATTACAAAACACTGCTCAAAGAGTCTGAATATGGGGCCTGGGTGATATATAATCGTTATTACTTAAACCATTACACCATTAGCATACATGAGTTGCCATCCCCTTACAATGATCTAGAATTTTTTAACAAATTCTTACAATCGATTGGTGTGATCCTCAACGATGCTGGAGGTGAAATCAAAACAAGTCAGGACAAAATACTTCGCCAAAGCAGTACGATAGCACAGTCTGTAGAAGCATCTTTTGAAAATGGCGAAACTGCTGAAATTGCAGGCAGTTATGTCGAATTTGCCGAACGCTTACCTCTGCCCGCATTTGGCAATCTTCCAAAGGAAAAACTGACCAACGCACATCGTCGTGAGGGGTTTGAAACAGCAAATGCCGACAAGATTTTTGAAAGCACTTTTAGCGATCAAATCAAGAAGAATTTGTAGTCCTATTGAAGCGCTTTTTGATAAATGTCGATATAGGAAGGAATAATTTTTTGAATATCAAATACCTTAGCTCTTGCAAAAGCAGCATCTTTGAATTGGGTTAACTTATTGTCATCGCTCAATAATTCTATTGCATAATATGCCATTGTATCTACGTCTCTATGAGTAGTTAAAAATCCCGAAATGTTGTTTTCCACAACCTCGGGAATACCCCCTTCATTTGTAGCAATCACAGGTGTTCGTGCAGCCATTGCCTCCAATGCTGCAAGCCCAAAGCTTTCTTTTTGAGATGGGAGAAGGAACAAGTCGGACGAGCAAAGGATTCTATATACATCATTCGACTTACCCACAAAATCAACAGCATTAGACAATCCAAGTTCTTTGGTATATTCTTCTGCCGATTGCCTTTCAGGGCCATCTCCGACTAAAATCAAGCGTGATTTGACCTTTTTATTCACTTTCGTAAAAACAGATAAGACATCTTGCACACGCTTAACTGGTCTAAAATTACTGACATGTGTAATCAATCGCTCATCTGGTTTTACAAGTTGTTCTCTCGAGCATGTATTTCGCAAACGCTCATATTTTTGGATATCAATAAAATTGGGAACCACATCAATTTCCCTATTGATAGTAAAGATATCCTTGGTATCATGCTTCAAACTTTTGGAAACACTTGTGACAACATCAGAGTTGTTGATACTGAATGTTACAGCAGGCTTATAAAATGGATGACTTCCAACCAGTGTGATGTCAGACCCATGAAGTGTTGTCACAATTGGAATGTTGATTTGCAATTCTGCAAGCATCTGTTTAGCCATAAAGGCTGCATATGCATGAGGTATTGCGTAGTGCGCATGTAGAAGCTCTATTTTATGAAGCCTTACCATATCGACAAGAGCACTGGATAAGGCTAATTCGTAGGGCTGGTAGTGAAACAGTGGATAATCTGGTACATGAACTTCATGAAAGTGTATTCGCTCCAAGTCTGTGTCTAAACGAACAGGCTTTTTATATGCCATAAAATGAACGTGATGACCTCTTTTGGACAACTCAATTCCGAGTTCAGTAGCAACAACTCCACTACCACCAAATGTTGGGTAACATATAATTCCGATTCGCATAGCTATTGAATGATTGCATTATAGATGACACGCTGTATTTCTGATCGCAGGTTTGTATCGATCAATTTTGTGTTATTCATATTAGGATAAGTTCGATTTGATAAAAATACATAAACAAGGTCATAATCTGGGTCTGCCCAAGCAAATGTTCCTGTAAAACCAGAGTGGCCAAAACTCTTATCAGAGGCACACAAACAGGTTGGACCTGGATCTTTAAACTGCTGTTTGTCAAACCCTATACCTCTCCTATTATTCTCACTTTTATAATATCTCTTGTTAAAATGGCTGATTGTAGAGGGCAAGAAGAATTGTTGTCCCCCATATGAACCGTCCTGTATAAACATTTGCATCACCTTGGCAACATCATTGGCATTGCTAAACAACCCAGCATGACCACCAACACCATTTTGCATGGCTGCTCCCATGTCATGCACATAACCTTGAATTTCAGTATGTCGATAATAATCATCGATTTCAGATGGTACGATCTCATCAACGCCGACTTCATTTAAAGGTAGATAGCCTAAAGATGGTGTTCCAATTGGTTGATAAAATTCTTTATCGACGAGCATATCCATTCTCTGACCATAACGACCCTCGATATATTCTTTAAACATATAAAAAGGTAAATCGCTGTATTTGTAATAAATAGAGTCTAACAAGGGACTATCAACAATCTCTTCTTTCATTTCCTCTAGGTATTTAGTGCGCAGATACAAATCATCTGTAACTTGTAATTTATGTCTCTTTTTTTGTTTTTTACGATAGAGTTTCTTGCTTGGAATATCTGAGTTGTCACGCAAGGTATTTCGATAAAAAGGCAGCCAGGGCTGAATGCCTGCATGATGAGAAAACAAGGCTTGGAAATTCATTTCTGCTTTGTTCGATTCTTTATATGCCTCCAACAAGCTTGAAATCGGTGTTATCAGAAATAGTGAATCCCTTTCGTGTTCCCTCATCGCTAAAGGAACAGAAGCCAAAATTTTTGTCACAGATGCCAAATCATATCGATGAAACCACTGTATGGGTGTTTGTTTTGCATATCGCATATGACCAAACGACTTTTCATAGATCACCTTTCCTGATTTTGCAATCAAAATTTGCATGCCAGGGGCAATACTATCCATGATGGCTTGATTAGCCATTACATCAATTTTTTTCAACACCTTCTCATCGGTCCCAACCTGAAGAGGATGACCATATGAAAGACGCTCCAATGGCTTAATATCCAAGCCACTACCCTGAGTATAAGACGCAATCGGGACTGGAAGCTTCCCATTTGCACCTAATCCCCCAAAAATCAACTGAGCAGCTTTGGACTGAAATATTGAACCATTTTGATACGCAAGCATAACAGATTCACAAGCATCCAATGGGAGTTTTGATAAACTATATGGATTTGCGAAAGTCACCAAATTAACCTTTGTTTGCGTACACAATTCTTTGAGCTTTTCAATCACTTCTTGACTAAGTTTGTGTTTGACAAAAGGCGAATGGTCTGGTTGGTGCAAGCCAACGATTATATGTGTGTAATCTTTGTAATTCGCCAGCATTTCAGTTAGACTCAACTCCTCGATTGATGTATAATGTCTCATTCTGTCAAGAAAATAATCACCTGCCGCATCGCCTATTTTTACATAAGCAATGTTTGTGTTTTCTAACTGTTGTATAGGAAGTATTTGATTTTTGTTTTGGATGACTGTTAGAGATGCCTCTGCCAGTTGGTGGTTAAGCTTGGCTGCATCAGAAGACTCAATATCTTGATGCAAAGAATCGCCAAGGACCAATTTTGATTCATGCAGTTTTGCATCAAACTTTGCATTGAGAATTTTTTTGACTGAATGTGCCAAACGCTCTTCAGTAATTGCCCCCGACACAAAAGCAGTGCGAATATCCTCAAATGCAATTGGCAAATCGTCTGGAATTAAAAGCAAATCTGCTCCTGCCAAAAACGACCCCAGTGAAGATGATTGGTTTCCACTGTAATCTGAAACACCTTTCATATTTAAAGCATCAGTGACGACTAAACCATCAAACCCAAATTCTTTAACTAATAAATCATGTATGATTGAAGAGGATAAAGATGAAGGCAATCCTTTGGTTTGTTCTAACGCAGGTACCTCCAAATGACCTACCATCACAGAAAAAACACCTTCATCGATAAGTGTTTTGAAGGGGTATAACTCGATTCTGTTGAGATGGTTTATATCATGATTCACCAAAGGCAGGGTATGATGCGAATCTGTTGAGGTATTGCCATGACCAGGAAAGTGTTTGATGCTTGTCATAAGCCCCCCATCTTGCATCCCTCGAATAAGCATGCCCCCTTTTTGGCTAACCAACTTTGGATCTGAACCAAATGAACGCAACCCAATCACAGGGTTTTTTGAATTGGTATTCACATCAACCACAGGTGCAAAATTAAGATGAACCCCTACACGCCTTTGACGATTGGCCATCGACTGACCAAGCTGATAAAGCAAACTGTCGTTTTGAATCGCCCCCAAGGTCATTTGAAAAGGAAAGGGAGATAAATCACTGATGCGCATCGCCATCCCCCACTCTGCGTCCATTGCAATCAGTAGTGGAACTGAACTTATATTTTGGAATTCGTTTGTCAAACGTACTTGCTCTGCTATTGTCCCCTTTGAAAAAATGATTCCGCCGAGATGATACTTTTCGATAGCAGAAATGGCTTTTTGATAATGATTTTGATCTCCTTGTGAGAAAACCATCGGCATAAACAATTGCCCGATTTTTTGCTCCAAAGTCAACGACTGATAAGTGCTATCAACCCAGTTCTGTTTTGGTTGTGCGAAAAGTAGGTTTGTCATTAAAATCGTGAGCAATATTTGCTTGTAACAAATCATATGATAAAAGTACAAAAGCTAAAAATAACGAGAGTGCCAGCTCTGATCAGCACTCGTTTCCCAGTGACTCTCAAACTCAGACTTGGTGGTAACAAGATGATTAAAAACTGTAGTGCTAGGAAGGACTTTACCAGACTTACTCATTTTTTTAAATGCCTTAAGATCAACAACCTGGATTGTTCCATCTTGACTGTAATGCACATTCATTTTGTCGAGTAAACGCACTGATAATGATTGTTCGAGTGCTTGAATAAAATGAACCGATTTGTCAATCGAACACCCAGTTGCCTGTTGATTGGCTTCATCAAGTGAAAAAACAATAAATTGTTGATGAGGGATACAATATCCAGCTGAGAGGGATGCACCATGGGCCGTCCAATCGGTCAAAAATTGTTGAATGTCAGACTCTATTTGTACAATTTCCGAATCAGTAAACCTGCGGCTTGAGGGATATATCCAAATGCGAGAGTGATCGGGAAGCTGAGAAAAGGGCACGACCATAACTAGAGCGATTCGGTTTGCGCCAACAACTGTGCGACATCCAACACTTCAACTTTCCCTTCTTTTCCTTTGTTCTTTACACCATCGTAAAGCATCGTATTGCAAAAGGGACAGCCTGCTGCAATGATTTCAGGTTTAGTGTCTAAGGCCTGCTCGGTACGTTCGATATTGACCTCTTTATCGCCCTTTTCGGCATCTTTAAACATTTGCGCACCGCCTGCCCCACAACACAGTCCTTTTTCTTTACAACTCTTCATTTCGACCAACTCTGCACTGAGCTTTTCAATGAGCGCTCGTGGTGCTTCATACTCTTTGTTGGCTCTTCCCAAATAACATGGGTCATGAAACGTAATTTTTTTGCCTTTATAAGTGGTTTTGGCATCAACTTTCAAGCGCCCTTCCTCGATCAACTGATGAAGAAACTGTGTGTGATGTAAGACTTCATAATGTCCACCCAATTGTGGGTATTCATTTTTTAGAGTGTTAAAACAGTGGGGGCAAGCAGTAACGATTTTTTTTACTTCATAACCATTAAGAACTTCTATATTGGTAGATGCTTGCATTTGAAACAAAAACTCATTACCAGAACGCTTAGCTGGGTCGCCAGTACAGCTTTCTTCAGGTCCCAAAACTGCAAATGAGACTTTGGCATCTTGCAACAATTCGACAAAAGCTTTTGTAATCTTTTTCGATCGATCATCAAAGCTCCCTGCACAACCAACCCAAAACAAAACCTCAGGCGTCTCGCCTTTTTGGGTGATTTCGGCCATGGTTTGCACAGTTTTAGTCGTATTGTCCATCATCAAAAACTTGAATCGTAACCTCTTTGTCTATGAGATCAGTAAATTTACCATTATATCGTGTAGCCTTCACCAAATGATTATCGATCCAGTGATAATTCCCACCTCTAGGTTTTCCCATCAATAAACTATGATATTTAAAACAATTACGATTCAACCACTCCTCTGTAACTGCACGGTGATCTTCTGTTCGAGAAGTGAAAAAACATATTACATGACCTTCATCATACCAGCGATTTAGGGTTTCCAATGCATCTGGATAAAGCGTAGCTGTTGCCATTCTTTCTGGCTCTTCATTTGGAATGTCATCGCAAATCGTCCCATCGATATCAATAAGGTAGTTTTTAATCCCCTCTGGTAACACAGGACTTACGTGTTCTCCTTCTTCTAATTTTTTGTTTAGTAGCTTATCTAAGTCTTTTTTTTCCATTAAAAATTTTTATTCATTAATCCAGTTAATACGATCTTGTTGATTAAACGGCCAAGGTGCGCCGTTGTTTTCAATGTTTGTCATCATTGCATTCAACTCAGAAGGAGCCGATGATTGCTCCATCACTAAATATTGTCGCATGTCCATTATAATTGACAATGGGTCAATTGAGATGGGACAAGCCTCAACGCAGGCGTTACAGGTTGTACAGGCCCATAATTCTTCTCGTGATATATGATGATCAAGTAAAGTCTTATTATCAACTTCTAGGCCTCGATCAAGTTGTTTGCCCACTTGTTCTAATCTGTCACGTGTGTCCATCATAATTTTACGTGGAGACAATTTTTTTCCAGTTTGATTGGCTGGGCATACGTCTGTGCATCTGCCACATTCTGTGCAACTATAGGCATTCATCAGCTGTATGCGATTCAAATCTTTCACATCTGCAGCACCAAAACTGATTGGTTCACTCTCAACTGCTGGTGAAGCATAGGGATCGGTACTTGGATCCATCATCAACTTTACCTCGTTGGCAACTGCCTCTGAATGTGAAAATCGACCTAGAGGATTGAGGTTGGCATAAAATGTATTGGGAAATGCAAGAATAATATGCAGGTGTTTGGAGTAATACAGATAATTTAAAAATACCAAAATTCCTATGATGTGAAGCCACCAACTCGTGCGCTCGATCGTCACTACAATGGCAAAAGACATCCCATCAAAAAGAGGTGTGAATAAACCACTAATGGGAAAATGGCCTGCTTGTGTATAATAAGATTGACCCTCAGGGTGTTGTTGCAACCAATAGTCAGAGGCGTTCATCGTTAAAAATAAAAACATCAAAATAAGTTCGATGTAAAGGATATAATCTGCATCCCTTTTTGGCCAACCTTTCATTTCTGGTTTTAAAAAACGTCGTATTCGCATGATGTTTCTCCTTATCCAAAAAGCTGAAACAGAAACGATAACCAACAAAGCAAAAATCTCAAATGTGGCGATTAACACATCGTATATGCTTCCCAAATAGGGGGAAAAGATACGATGGGTTCCAAAAAATCCATCGAGTATAATTTCAAGCAGCTCGATATTTATGACAATAAAACCGACATAAACGATGATGTGTAAAAACCCTGCAATTGGTCGCACTGTCATCTTCGATTGGCCCAAAGCAACGCGAGCCATATACTTCCATCGTTTCGATTTTTGATCAGATCGATTTGTTTTTTGCCCAAGCTTGATGTTGCGAATAATGCGTCGAACGTTTCTAGTGAACATGCCAATAGCAACAAAGAAAATAATCGCGAAAATGATACTACTCAGGTACACTATATTCGATTTCTATTCGGTTTGTAAATCTGTTGATTTGTATTTGACTTGTTTTTTTCCAAACAATGAAAAATGCACATATCGTTTTGGGTTGAGACGCATGTCTTCAAGAAGCAGTTGGATCTGCTTATTCGTTTGCTCAAGTGATTGGTGCAAATCGTCTTTGGTGACGAGTTGCCCAAGTGACCCCTCCCCTCTTTCGATACGATCGAGGATTTGAGATAAGTTTGACACTGCAGAGCCTAAATCGTCAAAAGTAACTCCTAGATTCGCCTCCTTTAGGGTAGAAGATACAACAGACAAATCATCTGTGAGTTCAGCAAGATTGTCAATTGTTTGATTTAATGCGCCATCCTGTGATAGGGAGTTATCGAGAGTTTCACTAATTGTGCGAAAATTGGAAATTGAAGTATTGAGGTTAGCAATAGAAGTTTGTAATTGTAACTGTACGTCAGTACTCAACACAGTGTTGACAGCAATCAAAACAGAGTCAGCATGAGTGATCATACTCTCAATTTTTTCTTGTAATGGGGTTAATTTATCATTGACCAGTTCAGAGAGGCCTGGGGCAATTAGGCCTTGTAAAGTGTCTCCTGATATTGCACGATCATCGCCATCAAAACTAGGATCAACAGCCAAAGATTTTCCACCAAGCAAACCAGCTTCGTAGATTTTTGCTGAACTGTTTTTTGAAAATTCATACTTTTTTTCTACACGAAAACGAACAACAATTCGCTGATTATCAGAGAGTAAATACACTTCGTCAATCGTTCCGACTTGAAAACCTTGAATGGTTACAGGAGTTCCTGGAACAAGACCTTCAGCGTTGTCGTAAAAAGCATAAAAAATATTGTCTCGCACAAACACATCATTTGATTTTAGGTAATTAAACCCAACAAAAAACAATGCAAAGCCAGCGATGGCAAAGATGGCAGTTTTGATTTCTTTAGACAAATTCACGCTAAAATTCTTAAGTGATAAAAATACGCATATAATTTGGGGAACAAAATAAGGGTTTAATTTCTTTTCAACGCTTTGTTAAGAGGAACAATCTCCTCTCCATCAAAGGCAACAATAAAACTACCATTGTATCCTTTTTCTATTGCATGTTGGTGTAGTTTTTTTGCTTGTTCATAACTACTAGCATTGCCCAAAAAATATTTGTACAAACTCCTGGCTTTTACACGTTTGATAGGAGACAATCCTTTAAAGTTGAATGATTTTGGTTCTAACATTGTTTTGCTAGCCGAAATTTGAACTCTAAAAACATAGTCTGATGTTATGCTTTCCTCGGCTAAATCTACACTGTTGTCTTCAAAAATAACATCCTCTTGCAAGTCAGATTGAAGTTGATTTTTATATGCGATAATTGCTTTTGCAATAGCTTGACTCATTTCGGTTTGACCTTTACTAGAGTTGAGATATGCGCCTTCAATTTTATTTGTCAAAAAACCAAGTTCAACCAATACACTCGGCATATATGTATTTCGCAAAACCAAAAACCCTGCTTGCTTAACTGTTCTGTTTTTTCGCTTTAAGTTTTGAACAAAACTCTGCTGTATGGTGTTGGCTGCTTGAATACTTTGATCCAAATAAGTTTCTTGCATCAGCACCAAACTTATCACAGATTCTGGGTTGTTAGGGTCAAAACCATCATAATTTTTTTCGTAGTCTTGTTCGAGAAAAATAACAGAGTTTTCTTTCTGTGCAATTCTAAAATTTCGATCATTTTCATGAAGACCCAACACAAAAGTGCCTGCCCCATAGGCATTAGAGGTATGCGCATCACAATGGACAGAGACAAACAAATCTGCTTTTGCTGAATTGGCAATTTCTGCACGTTTATTCAGGGGTATAAAAACATCGTTTTTTCTAGTGTAAATAATGTTGATATCAGAATTATTTTTTAGAATGGTACCGATTTTGAGTGTAACATTTAGAGCAATATGCTTTTCATAGTACTGATTTCCACGGTTTCCCGAATCTTTCCCACCATGGCCAGCATCGAGTACAACAGTAAAAGTGTCATCGCTTTTTGATTCTTGAGCATACAAACAAGTTATCAATAGAGTCAAGAAGATAGTAAAGAGAGATATATGACGCATCCTTCCCAAAAAAATAGTCGTATTTTTGAATTCTACAAAAAGGGGCTTTTGACAAAAGTAAGACATATTCAATCATTTCAGCTCTTTCCCTCATTGACAGTCGCATTATTGTCTTTTTTTTGGGTATTTGGACAGGATCAGTCTCTTCCAAATACAGAAATAGACTCTATTGCTACGAACGATACAGTCCTTCAGAATAAAGCAATGCTGCTGGACCAAATCAAACGAAATGCATTAGGAACCATTACGATTAATCGAGCAAAAAAGACCATGACGCTCTATGATGAAGCAGAACTTTACTATCAAAACATCGAGTTGAAGGCAGGGCAAATCGATTTGGATTACAACACCAATGTTGTTTTTGCAAGGCCAATCGCCGATAGTACTGGTCAGTATATCCAATATCCTTCTTTTAAACAAGGAAGTGATGAGGTTTTTCCAGATTCACTAAAATTTAATTTTAATAATAAAAAAGCTGTGATATGGAACTCTAAAAGCCAGCAGCAAGGCATGAATGTTTTAGCAGAGACCACAAAAAAGGAAAATGACTCGGTCTACTATATCAAAAATGCACGTATTACAACTTCAGAGGATGTAGAAAATCCAGATTATTTTATTCGCATTCGAAAAGGGAAGTTTGTACCACAAAAGAAAATTATTGCCAGCGGAAATCAGCTGTATATCGCTGATGTACCCACCCCTGTTTTTTTACCTTTTGCCTATTTTCCAATGACGCAAGACAGAGAAAGTGGTGTTATTTTTCCAACCATAGGCGAAAACTTTAGGCGTGGATATTTTATGCAAAATGGAGGTTATTACATTGCAGCAAGCGATTATTTTGACGTGGCATTATTGGGTGATTATTACACCAATGGTAGCTATGGTTTTCGTATCGAGTCGAACTACAATGTGAAATATAAATTTAGGGGGAATCTCTCGTTTCGTTTTGAAAATCTTATCAGTGGGGAAAGAGGGTTTCCAGGGTACAGCAAAAGCAATATTTACAATCTTCGTTGGTCCCATAGCAAGGATTCTAAATCAAATCCAAATAGTCGATTTTCAGCTTCTGTTAACCTGGGAAGTAGCACCTATTTTAGAGAATCACTAAATCAAATCAACACTGGAAATTTTTTAAATAATACCTTATCATCATCCGTTTCCTATGCAAGAACTTTTTCGAAATATCCCTCTGTAAATCTATCACTTTCAGCATCACATAGCCAGAACACAAGAACGCAAACAATAAACATGACATTGCCAACTTTTCAAGCAAATATGGAACGAATTTATCCTTTCGCAAAACGTACTGGAACAAAAAAAGGGATCATACAGAACATCAATTTTCAATACAGCGTTAGAGGGGAGAATAGGTTGCAAATGAAGGATGAAGAATTTTTAGCACCTGGGATGTTTGATAATGCAAAATCTGGTTTTAAACATCAAATCCCTATCAACACCTCTTTCAAAGTGGCAAAACACTTTAACTTTTCTGTTGGAGGAAACTATGAAGACACTTGGGTATTTGAGACAATTAAGAAAAATGACTATGATCGGCAACTTGGAAGTGTTGCTACGCAAGATACGATTCGAGGCTTCGATCGATTCAACAAATACAATTTTAGTGCGGGGGTAAGTACAACTCTTTATGGGATATTTGATTTTAAGGAAGATGCAAAAATCAAGTCGATACGTCATGTGATCAATACAAATGTCAGCTACAGCGAGTCGCCTAGTTTTGAAAAATACTATGACGAATACATCATAGATGCCGATGGAAATACTCGTGAATACACACGTTTTGAAACGAGTTTATATGGGCAACCTGGAATAAATAAATCTAGGTCAATGAGTTTTGCTTTGCGAAACACGATTGAAGCAAAAGTAAGAGACCCAGATTCTTTGGCAACTGAACCCAAAAAAATTAAAATTTTAAACAATTTAAATTTTTCAACCAGTTATAACTTTGAGGCAGATTCACTTCGCTGGAGTCCAGTAAGGATGTCGACAGTTATACCTATTTTAGACAACAAGCTAAATATTAATTTGGGAGCGACTTTTGACCCTTATGGTATCGATAAAAACGGAAGTAGAATCAACACCCTAAACATCAATAACGGAGGAGGTCTATTTCGAATGACCAGCGCAAACATGAATTGGGGATATAAATTTTCAAGTTCTTCCAAGTCAAATGATAATTCTTCTTCTACAAATGACTCGAGTAAAAATAATGATTTGTTTGGTGGGAGTCAAGATTTTAGTGACCGTAGGTTTACAGCTGAAAAAAGTAACACGCAAGGAGAAGAACAAAAGGAGGAAGAACAAAATACATTTTATCGCACAAAAATTCCATGGAGTATCAACCTTAGGCATAGTTTGACCTATTCAAATGCCAAGAAAAACCGGGACATTTCAAACAATTCTCTAATGGTCTCTGGGTCAGTTGGGCTGACACCCAAGTGGGATGTGGCGGTTTCAACTGGTTATGACTTCAAAAACAAAGGAATTACCTATACCAACTTTCGAATCGAAAGAGACTTGGATAGTTGGGTCATGAACTTGGCATGGACACCATTCGGAAATCGACAGTCATGGTACTTTTTTATAGGGGTAAGGAGTGGATTTTTAAGTGATTTAAAATATGAAAAGCGAAGAGAACCAGATAGAAAATTATAATATATAGATATGAAAAAAGTGATTGAAACAACAGAAGCACCTGCACCAATTGGGCCTTACAATCAAGCTATTTTGGTTGACAACACACTTTATTCAAGTGGTCAGATTGCACTGAATCCAAAAACGATGGAGCTGGTCAATGAGAACATTCAAGCAGAAACTACCCAAGTGATGAAAAACTTATCAGAGGTATTAAAAGCAGCAGGGATGGACTTTACCAATGTTGTAAAAGCAACCATTTATCTAGCAGATATGGGAGATTTTGTTCTTGTAAACGAAGTATATGGAGGCTATTTTAACGATGATGATGCGCCAGCAAGGGAAACTGTTCAAGTCGCACAGTTGCCCAAAAACGTTCGCGTCGAAATATCTGTGATTGCGATCCTTTAGCTTTCGGATTGATGATAGGAAACAAGCCCTTCGATAGGTTTTTTCAAAATCTTACCCAATTTCAAGCCACGAGAAATGAGCTGTGACTCTAGTTCTGAATTCAAATAATAAGCGATCGACCCAATAAAATGAATAGGTAACTCCTTGGCGTTATCGAATTGAAAAATTTGATTATCAATAAATAATCCTAACCCTTTATTGATGAGCGCTTGTGCGTATGGCTCATTTTTGTTGACAATCAAAAACTTGGCAAATGTTGCCAGATATGTATTTGGATTTGCTTTTTTGTAGAGGTTGGTTTTAATTTCCTCTGCACCCAAATTAAATTCTTCAGCAAATAATTTGGCCAAAGGTTGGGGGATTTTGTTAAAATAATAATCCCTGAGCAGCTGCCTTCCAAAATAATTGCCACTTGCGTCATCCATCAAGATATACCCCAACGATGTGATTTCTTGATGAACAGTCTTGCCATCAAAAAAACTACAATTGGAACCTGTACCAAGAATACAAACGATACTTGGATCACCAGGATCAGTGATTGCATATACAGCAGCAAAGGTGTCTTCCTTAACAGAGATAGATGCGTTTTGAAAGATACTTTTTAAAACATCACCCATCAATATTCGAGGTGGTTCTGTGCCACAACCTGCGCCATAAAAGTAAATGGAGTCAACCTCATTTCTAACGCGATATAAATCATAATTATTAATGATTCGCTCTTCAATGATTGCTTCTGTCAGCACCTGAGGATTTAAGCCAAGGGTATGCGTCTCTAGCAAAATATTGTTTGAACCATCAATAGCGATCCAATCGGTTTTTGTTGACCCACTATCAATAATAAGTTTCATAGATTCAGATTAGATTATAGGGCTTGAACGTGTAGTGCGAGGTCAATCAATTTATTAGAATAACCTGCTTCATTATCATACCAAGAAACAATTTTGAAGAATGTTTCGTTAAGTTGAATCCCTGCATTGGCATCAACAATTGATGTTCTTGCATCTCCAATAAAGTCTTGTGAAACAACCAATTCTTTGGTAAACCCTAATATTCCACTCATAGAAGTATTAGAGGCATTTTCAAGAGCAGCCATAACCTCATCGTAACTTGTATTTTTCTCAAGCTTCACTGTTAGGTCAACGACAGATACATCTGCAGTTGGTACGCGAAATGCCATTCCAGTAATTTTACCAACCAGTGATGGAATCACCTTTGTTACTGCTTTGGCAGCTCCAGTTGATGCAGGAATGATGTTGAGCAACGATGAGCGACCCCCTCGATAGTCTTTACGTGATGGCCCATCGACAGTCATTTGCGTAGCTGTTACAGCGTGAACTGTTGTCATCAAGGCTTCTGCAATTCCAAAATTATCATGCAATACTTTTGCCAAAGGAGCAAGACAGTTTGTTGTACAAGAAGCGTTGGAAACAATCATGTCTGAAGATGTAGCATCAGTATGATTTACCCCCATCACAAACATTGGTGCGTCAGCAGATGGTGCAGAAATGACTACTTTTTTTGCGCCACCGTCAATATGAAGCTGTGCCTTTTCAAGATTTGTAAAAATTCCTGTACACTCCGCAACAATTTCAGCTCCTGCCTCATCCCACTTTAAATTTTGTGGATTTCTCTCTGCCGTAATTCGGATAGTTTTTCCATTGATTACAAGGTGGCCTCCTTCAATTTCAATTGAAGCTGGGCAAGTGCCATGAACAGAATCGTATTTTAACAGGTATACAAGGTGTTCGACATCAAGTAAATCATTGATGGCTACGACATCGACCTTGTCATTTTGCAGTGATGCACGAAGAACCATTCTTCCGATTCGTCCAAATCCATTAATACCTAATTTAAGTGTTGACATAGTTATTTTTTGTTTTGATTAAATTATTTAAAGAGTCATAATATCTGAAACTCTGATGAGTTCGCGTTTGATTTTTGATTTTCCTTTTATTGCTTTGTCAAGTGGAGTTAAGATCATTTCCCCATTTTGCATGCCCACCATGTGGCCTCTAAAACCATCGATTAAACACTCGACAGCTTTTAGACCCATGCGGCTTGCCAAAACCCGATCAAAACAAGATGGTGTACCACCTCGTTGAATATGACCCAGTACAGACACTCTAACCTCATAGTCAGGCATATTATTTTCAACGTGTTCTGCAAGTTCAAATACATTTTTACCAATCTTATCACCCTCTGCGACGATGACGATACTCGAAGATTTTCCTGATTTTTTACTCCTCTGCAATGACTCTAATAAACGATCAAGACCAAGGTTTTCTTCAGGTATTAAGATTTCCTCTGCGCCAGCTCCTATCCCAACATTCAGAGCAATATGACCTGCATCTCGTCCCATAACTTCAACAAAAAACAATCTATTGTGTGAAATGGCCGTATCTCTGATTTTATCAATCGCCTCAACAACTGTGTTTAGAGCTGTGTCATAGCCTATGGTATGGGATGTACCATAGATGTCATTATCTATTGTTCCTGGAATGCCAATCACTGGAATATTATACTCTTGTTCAAAAATCATTCCACCAGTAAAGCTGCCATCACCTCCAATGACAATCAAAGCATCTACGTTGTGCTTTTTCAGGTTTTCATAAGCTTTTTGCCTACCCTTTTTGTCGTGAAAATCTAGTGATCTAGCAGATTTAAGTTTTGTGCCACCCTTGTTGATTATGTTGTTTACGCTCCTGGGGTTTAATGGTCGAATGTCACCTTCAATCAAGCCTTGGTATCCACGATATACCCCAGAGCATTCTAGACTGAAGTGAGAGCAACTGCGAACAACAGATCGTATCGCAGCGTTCATACCCGGAGCATCTCCACCAGAAGTCAGTACAGCAATATGTTTTGGTTTTATAGACATATTGAAGAAGCGAAATTACGAACTATATTTCTGAAATCATTGATATTATTAGAAATTGAAGATTAAAAAATAAAAGTGGTGAAAATCGTACTTTAAATCAACATTTTTCATCAAATCGCGTTCTTTTTTACAATCTTTTTAATCAAAGATTTAAAATCATCGAATTCTACTTGATATGATAGACCAATCCCCTGCGTATATCCTAACTCATCTCCAAAGTATTGAAATTCATTTTCTCTGTTGAAGATACGTGCACGAAGCGCACCATCTTTACTCAATAAAAACTCAATCGTAACATCCCCAACAATGATTGTTTCTTCAACACCACCAAATGGAACTCCGAGCTTGCCATTGATCAGCAATCGATCTGACACTTTGGTGACCAATGTCAAACCCAGTCGATCGCGTGTACGTGCGATTGATTCGGAGTTACGATCACCTTGCAAATAATTTAGTCCGAGTTTAAGCTTCTCCTCATCTCCAGAAAATATAGATTCAAAAACACCTGATGCTTTTTGAAAAAGGTTGTTCGTTAGTGCTTGTACTGTAATGGCTGAAAGTGATAAATCACTGATAAAAACACCTTGCGACAACAAGGATATGGCTTGGATTTGCCTGCGCTCTTCATCATCGAGTTTATAGGCAAGGTCATTTCGAACATTTGCAGAGGTGTTTGGGAAATCGATCGTAAAGCTAGGTGCTTCCAGTTGCATAATGCTACCTGTCAAATTAATTTTTACATCTGTTGGGATTTTTCTATTCAGTCCTGGATTTTCCAGCAAAATAGCTGGATTTGCTCCACCAGGCACTTCATAATTCGCTTGTAAATTCAGTTGAGCATCCAGTGGATTACCATTCCATAATATTGTTCCGCCAGGCTCAAGACGAAATTCTTTTTCTAAGATGCCAAAATTTTTGAATTGATAGATTCCATTTAAAGCAATAAAGTCTCCAAATACATTAAAATTTCCATCTGTGTTTATTTCCATCAGAATACTTCCAACGCCAGAGCCTCGAAGTGTACTTCCCGTGTCGCTGTCAAATAAAAGCTCTAACTCTGCATCTTGTGTAATTGACAAATCAAAATTAAGTGTCAAACCCTTTATCATACTGAGAGAACTTGTTTCATTGTTATCATTTTCAGTTGCTTTTTTATCAATAAATTTTAGATATGAAACATCCTCAATACTGCTTCTGTTATCAACTGCAATAACAATATTTGTACCATCTGCCGAGCTGCCATCAAGGTCAAAAGTCAGAGATTGGGTTGGTCCATGAATACGCGCATTTCCATTGAAAAACGCCTTCCCATAATAGTTATTATCATTACTATCGTCTGTGTCGAGAATGAGAAAGTTTGGACTCGTAAAATTCATGTCCAAGTCGAAGAACTTGAAGTTTTGATGAAGAACTGTGCCATCAAAAGAAGCCGACGTCGAATTAAATCTATCGATCAAAGTCGTTGGCTCAAACGCAAAAGATGTTGGACTTACCATTACGCTCGACCCATCTACTAAGCCATATCCTACATTTAAGTAAGGAACAGAAAATTGAAACCCATCCAAAAACAACTCCCCTTGCAACATTGGCTGACTCCATTTGCCATCGATGGAGACAGAGCCGTCAATCTGTCCCTGTACATCTGTCATAGCATTTCCAATCAACTGATCAAGGATAGCTGCTGGAAAAGACTGAAAAGTGGCATTCAGGTTGAGGTTATTCTCATTTTCAGATGAAATCAGACCCCCTACAGAGCTAGTCATAAAACCATTTTCGATAGTGTTGAACGACAATTGATATGCGTCTTGATCCTCAGTAGAGCTCAGCGAAACAAGTGCATCTCCCAACATTACGTTGTTGAATATCATAGAGTCAATTTTCACATCTGCCTCGCCTCCAAATTGATCGTTATCAATAGTAATGTCCAGGGTGCCGTTGGTTATTCCACTGATATTTCTCTTTGGTTTTGGTAAAATAAAGTCAGAGAGATTTATGTTTGCAAAAAGTATATTTAATCGTTTCGATGCCTGTTGATAAAATGAAAAGTGAAGCGCTGATTCATTATTTGAAAAAACAGTAGAACCAATCTCAAAACCCTTTTTTGCTAGCAGTATTTTACTCGTTCTGTTGTCGAAGTGATTGATCTTCCATTGCTTCGAATGAAAAGCAATTGTTGATGGCTGGATGCCAAACTCTAATTCCTGTTTTTCATTGAGTGTAGCATAAAAATTCAAATCGCTACTTAATGAATTATTTTCAAATTCTGCTCTAAAGTACAATTTGTCATCAAATACTGAATTGATTAACCAGAACTGATCCAAGTTAAAATCGCCTCCATTGACCTGCTCAATTTGCAGGCTGGTTTTGTAAAAAGGATTCCCATTGTCCATTGTTAAAAGAACCTCTGAAAAGCTGTTGTTCTCATAAAGAATATTTGGAATATCAATCTGAAAAAATGTATCATTCGGATTAGCACTGAGCTTGCCACGACAGAAAGAATCATCAGGGATTGTAATTTGTTCTAGAATAGCGCCAGAAAACTTCTCTTTTATGTTGATGTTAAAATTCATAAAAGAGGATTTATCCATTTCAATTGACTGATAATTGGAAAAGTAGCTTCCAAAAGAGTTACGAAGCATTTTTTCTATATCCAACAATTCAAATCTGCCATAAATCAACCCATTTATAAAATCAGCAGATTGGAAATTAAAAAAGCGTAAATCTTTGTTGACTCTCGACTGAATTGTAAAATCTTCAAAAGCGTATAGCTGATCATCGACACTGATTTGCACAGAATTTGCCCTGATATCTCCAATTAATTCATCTACTTGATTTCCAAGACTTACAATTTCAAAGTTTCCAGAAAAATCTCTTTTCTTTTTAAAAGTAGAAGGAAAAATACTTTTTAGTTTTAGTTGATTCACCTCAAAAAATGCTGACAATTTCTGAATGGAGTCATTTGCATTAAACTCACCCTCCATCTGCATTTTTACTTCACTGTCATTAATATCAACTAAGCCAATAATTTGGTTGTTTTTTGCATCGAGGTTTACTGAAATAGAATCTAGTATAATGTCATGATATGAAAAGGAGGAAAAATGTCCACTCAGTTCTGTGTCAAGCTGATTGAGTTGAAGACCCCTTCCTTTTACAACAAATGAAAAATCACTAACACCTAAAGTGTTTTGCTTTAGTAAACCTCCCATATCAAATTGATTTCCTCGAATCTTTCCATCGTAGAGTGGAAGCAATTGAGAATCTTCTCTCAAAAAATCAACGTCAACATCCAACAGACCAAATGAGGTGTATAGCGCCATATCAATCCTATGATTGGAGGAGCGGCGTGTCATCTCTCCAGTCATTTTTGAGGTTCCCAAATGTTGTAGAAAATCTACTTGTGACTGCTCTAAACTCGGCACAAATGCTAGGATGTCTTTTGGATTAATAATCAGTTCATCAATGACTAAATTTGAGGTTTTTTTCATATTGTTTAAAGAAAATGAACCCGAAAAATTACTATCTGAAAGAGAAAGTCGAATAGAATCTAATGAAAATTTGTTAGGTGTTCCAGAAAAAATAAGTTCATCTAAAGCAAAGCTATCCGATGCTGAGACGTTAGGAACAAAAGAACGCATATCCTCCATCCCGATGTAAGACTCTTTTACATGAGCATCAATAAAAATATCATTGAATGAATCTTGTGATACACCTGCTGGAAAGCGCATTGAAAGATCAACGATGAGATGTGAGTTTGGAGTGTTCACATTTAATTTTTCAAGTCTGGCTACTCCAGATGCCACAGAAAAAGAAGCATTAGAATGAATAATATCCAAAGCATAATCCTCAACAAATAGGCTCATTTCTTCAATCGCTGCTGAAAAATCATCGCTTTTGGAAGAAATGTCGATGAGATTCGCATTGAGATTGGAAATGATTTGATAAGTAGAATCGATATCATTTTCGTCAAGGAATTGAAGCTTGCTTTCTTTGAGTTTGACTTGACTTGCACTGAACTTCGCTCCTTTTGAGAAATTAAATTTTTCTAAAAAAACATCTAAGTTGGATAGGTTTTCATTTCTATATGTAACATGATTCAGCAAAAAAGAATCTATAGTAACTTCGCCCAAATAGATGTCATTATTGATCAAACCACCAAAGTGACGAGACTCAATTTCAAGGTGATTCACAAAAATCAAAGTATCATTTTTATGATCTTTGATGAGCAAGTCTTCAAATAAGCTCATGCCAACAGGATTCATAAAAAATGAATTAATCGAGAGGTCAACATCAAAATCATTGATGAGTTTGTTCTTGATCCATGAGTTCAAGGCAGATTGCCCAATTGGAGAAAAAAATAAGATAATTGTGAGTAAGGTAAGACCAATACTCGTGACTGTAATTTTTTTTGCGGTACGCCAGTGTTTTTGGGTCAAACCAATGTGTTAACTTTGTGCATCAAACAAGAATCATGCCTGTCATACTCGGAATAGAATCATCATGCGACGATACTGCAGCTGCTGTACTCGTTGACGGGCATATTCAATCGAATATTATTTCCAGTCAAAAAGTTCACAAACAATACGGGGGTGTTGTCCCCGAGTTGGCTGCTCGTGCCCACCTGCAAAATATCATTCCAGTAGTCGACCAAGCACTTCGTACAGCAAATATCGACAAAAAAGAGGTAAATGCAGTAGCATACACTTTGGGTCCAGGACTTATTGGCTCGCTGTTGGTTGGAAATTCTTTTGCCAAATCATTTGCACTCTCATTGGATGTACCATTGATCGAAGTCAATCATATGCAAGCTCATTTGCTTGTTCACTTTGAAAAATCCATTCCAAATCCCTCATTTCCATTCTTAGGACTTACTGTTTCGGGCGGTCACACACAGTTGGTTTTGGTCAGCAGTCCAAACCAAATGGAATTGATTGGACAGACACTAGATGATGCTGTAGGTGAGGCCTTTGATAAGGTTGGTAAAATGATCGGACTACCCTATCCTGCTGGGCCTTTTATCGATAAATATGCACAAAATGGAAAAGCAAATATTCCATTTCCATTACCAAAGGTTTCAGACCTGAATTTTAGTTTTAGTGGATTTAAAACCAGTGTTTTATATCATTTGAGAAAACAACAGCAACTGGATGAGCATTATATTCAAAATCACTTAGATGATTTGTGTGCATCGGTACAGCACACGCTTGTCAATATTTTGATGGAAAAACTTGAAAAAGCAGTCATCAAAACAGGGGTTAAAGTGGTTGTCATTGGTGGAGGTGTTTCAGCAAACACTGGACTTCGACAGGCATTGTCAAAAAAAATGGATTGGAATGTATTTATCCCACCTTTGGCCTTCACAACAGATAACGCAGCAATGATTGCAGTTGCTGGTTACTTCAAATATCAAAAAAATATATTTGGCGCATTGGATCGTCAAGCGCAATCTAGAATGTCATTGTAATGCAACAGTTTTATATTCCCACATTAACAAAAGAAGATAAAGAATTTCATTTCGATAAAATTGAAAGCAAGCACTTATCCAAAGTTGTAAGAAAAAAAATTGGAGATGTAATTACAGTTGTCAATGGTGTTGGGTATAGATTCGAGGCAACATTGACATCATTCCACGACAAACAATGTATAGCAGTTGTCAATCAATGCGAAAAGATCGCTTCAGATCCTTATCACTTACACTTATTCATCGCACCCACCAAACGCAATGATCGTATGGAATGGTTTGTTGAGAAAGCTACCGAAATTGGCGTTCATGCCATCACTCCTATCATTTGTCAGCGAAGCGAACGAAAAGTTGTGAAGCAAGAACGCTTACATAAAATCGCTATTGCTGCCATGAAACAGTCTTTGGGAGCTTATCTACCAGTCATTCATCCCTCTAGCGACTTTTTCACTGCATTGAAACAATTGGAGGGCAAAGCATTGATCGCACATTGTCAAGACACAAAAAAAATGACATTAGACAGTCAATTGCTAGCGCATCAATCGATATCCATTTTTATAGGTCCAGAAGGCGATTTTAGTACAGAAGAAATCAAAGCTGCAGCTGATGCCAATGTCACTGCCATCACACTCGGAACAAAACGATTGCGTACCGAAACTGCAGGAATTATCGCCTGTCATAGTGTTTCACAATTATATATGTAAAAAACTTATCTTTAGGCTATGAATCCAAAAGAACTGACTAAAGCGATTGTCCAAGCCTTTCTCATTATTGTCCTTCTGATAGGATTATTTGAGGTCATTGTTTCCATACAATCGGTTGTTTTATACATCATCATCGCAGCAGTCGTGTCACTAATTGGGCGCCCCATAACGCTACTTTTAAAGAAAATTAAATTTAGTAACACATTATCCTCAGTCACAACAATTGCAATATTGATGATGACATTTTTTGGGATTGTACGTTTGTTATTTCCAGTGATTTTTGAACAAGCAAAAAACCTTTCCCTTCTCAATGTGACTGCCTTTGAGGCTACTGCCACACAACTGATTGACGAACTCAGTCTGTATCTAAGTGGATATGGGATTGACTTACAAAGTTGGGTCGATCGAAGCTTGGCTGAGTTTGATTACAGTTTTCTGCCAGATACTTTGAATACTATCCTTAATGGACTCAGTGGTTTTACAATTGGCGTATTTTCAGTCATTTTTATATCGTTTTTCTTTTTAAAAGACAGTGGTTTACTAGAGAAAATGGTCATGGTTTTTGTAGCTGATAAAAACACTTCAAGGGTTGAAAAGTCAATACTTTCAATCAAAAATTTATTATCGAGATATTTTATCGGATTGCTCATACAGATTACTGTTTTATTCGTCATCTACACTATTGTCTTATTGATATTCGGCATACCAAATGCAGTGACCATATCACTGGTTTGTGCACTGCTAAATATCATTCCATTTTTAGGACCAATCATTGGGTCATTTTTATTGGTTTTTTTAACTATGACAAGTAATCTCGATGCCAGTTTTGCAACTGAAACGCTTCCCAAGACCATCTATGTATTTATTGGATTTGCAATTGGACAGTTGATCGACAATTTTTTGACGCAGCCCTTTGTTTTTTCTGCATCTGTCAAGTCACATCCACTCGAAATTTTTATTGTGATTCTTATCGGGGGTCTCTTGTTTGGTCCATTGGGAATGATCATTGCTGTACCATCCTACACAGCTTTAAAAGTGATTTTTAAAGAATTTTATGCGCATAATAAAATTGTAAAAGCATTAACCAAAGACATCTAAAAATGATATTATCAAGTACTGAAACTGTTGCCAATCACACAATTACAGAAACATTAGGAATTGCTAGAGGAAGCACAGTAAGAAGTAGAAATATAGGGCGAGATATTTTTGCAAGCCTCAAGAACATCGTAGGAGGTGAAATCGAAGAATACACCAAGCTTCAAGCGGATGCTAGAGAACAAGCCCTTGAACGAATGATCAATGACGCAAAAAAACTAGATGCCGACGCAATAGTGAATGTTCGATTCACTACGTCTGTTGTTGCGCAAGGTGCATCCGAAATGTTGGCATACGGAACAGCTGTCAAACTAAAATAGATGGTATTTTTCTTTTATTTGGCGGTTGGAATTGTATTGATTGTGTTGGCAATCACAAAATATAATGAGCGTCAAAATGATGACTTTGATAAGCGAAGCAATTGAGTAGGCAAATTTGTTGTCGATTTTCAGCTGATAATGTATTTTTGCGAACGATTTAGTTTCGACTAAGGAGAGGTGCCAGAGTGGTAATGGAGCAGATTGCTAATCTGTCAACGCGAAAGTGTTGCCTGGGTTCGAATCCCAGTCTCTCCGCTAAGACCCTTGTTAGTTGCTGATTTGCAAGGGTATTTTCTGGTCGCGTAGCTCAGCTGGATAGAGCATCTGCCTTCTAAGCAGACGGTCATAGGTTCGAATCCTATCGCGATCACTAGCCCCTTATTATGTTTACTGTCTATATCCTATACTCAAAATCTTTAGATTGTTATTACACTGGACATACTGCAAGTGTTGACGATTAACTTTTGAGACACAACAAAGGAAGTAGGAAGACAACCAAAACAGGCACACCATGGATCATCGTTCACACGGAAACATTTAAAAATAAAAACGAGTTGGTTAAAGTACACTCTGTTGAAATCTTGAAGATGAAATAGTTTCTTAAGAAACGAATTCAATACACAACAGAGATATAAGGTATTGAATAAATAAGCTACATTTCTTTAACGACAATAAATGTTGCTGTCGCTCCAGTTGATAAGTTCCATTGGTTGGAGGACAATAGCTTTTGGTCTTCATCAAAAACTCTGAGTTCAGCTGTGTTGGGACCAGATGAGCCTTGATTTAATGCTCTGAAGTCAAATTTGTTAAACCCTGGTTTTAAGTCAATCGTCATGATGAAGTATTGATTTTTGAGGAATAAGTCCTGCAATAAAATTTCATCGTTGAGCAAAATTTGAACGCGATCACCATCTTCGTATTCAAAATCACGACAAACGATTATTGCTTTTTTTGAAGTCGTGTTAACATCCCCCAAATAAGTATCTCCAAGATACCCCATGTTGGCATTATCTTCCTCACGTTTGCGCAATCGTTTGAGATAAGGTGCAGAAGCGTCCAAATATTGTTCTTTGGCAAAAAGAGATTTATTGGGATCATCTTTTTTATTGAGAAAGGAAAAATCATTAACTGAATTTTGGTTGGACATGATCCCCAAAACAGGTTTGTTGGGTGAAGGAAAAATAGGGATTTCTCCCTGATTCTCTTGTCCAAATACACCTAATGAACTAGCAAAAAGAGTACCAATTACTAATGATTTCCATAGCGTAGTCCGACTGCTGTGCCAAAAAAACATAAGCCCAAATTTACAAGAATAAGCCCAAACGTACCAAACAAAAACCATGCCTCATCATTTGACTTTGCAATAATCGCCTCTCCAACCACACTGATGCCAGCACCCACAAGTGCTAGCCCAATTACTGCGTACCAAAACCATTTTTTACGAAGATTTTTTTTCAAAGTATTTGTTATATCGCATATAAGAAATGAACCCAACCAGAGAAACAATGGCAATCGAATAATACACAAAGCTCGGGGTTATCACCTTATCACCACTTGCATAAGAATGCAAGCCAACCAAATAGAAATTGACCCCAAAATAGGTCATAATGATACTCGCAAAAGCAATGACGGACATGAGGTTAAACAACCATTTGCTTCGCATACCAGGGATCAATCGCATGTGTAAAACAAATGCATAAACGAGGATGCTAATCAGTGCCCAAGTTTCTTTTGGGTCCCAACCCCAATACCTTCCCCAACTTTCGTTGGCCCATTGTCCTCCGAGAAAGTTCCCAATGGTCAGCATCACTACACCAACAGTGAGTGCGAGCTCATTGACCACTGTCAACTCATCGATTGTCAATCGGATTCGTTTTTGGGTTATTTTGGTTGTCAATATCATCAGAATCATTGCAATGAATCCTACAATCATGCCCAATGCAAATGGACCATAACTTCCAACAATAACAGCAACGTGTATCATCAGCCAATAGCTATCCAATACAGGTACAAGATTCGCAATTTCGGGATCCATCCAGTTCCAGTGTGCAATCATCAATATCATAGAGGCAACAAAAGAAGTAGCAGCTATAGTTAGCTTGGATTTACGTCCAAAAGCAAGTCCAATTCCAACAGTGGCCCAAGCTACATATAGCATTGATTCATAAGCATCACTCCATGGCGCATGACCCGAAATGTACCAACGAGCCCCCATCCCTACTGTCTGAAGCACAAAAAGTAAAGCAATAATTCCAATACAAATTTTAGTTAAAAAGCTGAGGAAACGAACATCAAAAAGAATATGAAAAATAAGAACGAAAAACATAAATGTACCAACGTACATGTACCAAGCAAAAAGCTTCTTGAAAATATCATATTTGTTGTACATAACTTCAGCCTCAACTTTATCAGCCGAAGGCATGATATCATTTCCATATTTTCTTTGAAATCCTGAGATGCTTTCCAACAATTCGTCTGCCTGCTCGTAGGCACCCTGTCGCAGCGCCCCCAGATACAAAGGCATCACATTGGCGACATATAAAGAGTCAACCCCTTCAAAGGGATAATCAGTTGCCTCCTGGAATGAGACCCATTTATCATTTTCACTCTCTGGAACAGGGAAAATACGAAGTATTTTACCTTCAATTGCACTGTATAACAGGTTGATTCTTCGATCTGTTTCGATAAAATCTTTCTGAAATTGATTGGGGTTTGCAGCTTTGTATGCACCCTCAAGAGGCTGTGCCAATTTGTAATTACCACTTGTATCAAAAAAATTAACAAAAGAAGCATATTTTGCTTTCTCGTCTACACCAGCAATTCTTCGAAGGCTATCGTTACCCCTTTTCAAATAAATAAAAGGAACTTGATACCAAAGCAAAGGATTTTGCTGTATGGAAAGTAAAACTTGATCGGAATTTAATGATTGATAGGTATCTGATTTGCTCACCTTTCTAATGAGCTCAGAAGCAAATGTATTTGCTGGTTTCATGCGCCCACCCAAATCTTGAATCACTAGTTTTCCAAATTTATCAGCGTGTGTTGTAGGCACTGCTTGACGAATTAACAGCGAGTCGATGTTTTGAGATGCACTCTGCTCGTGCTGATGAGTTTGAGCGTTCAAGGATAACCCAAGCAACAGCATGATTGCAGTGAGGGATGTCTTTTTAACTCTTATTTTTTCGAGTTGAGTTGAAAGTGATTTAAATCTAGTTTTTCCGAAAAAAAGAATTCCAAGTAGGCCAATATAAAGAAGGAAATAACCAACATAAGTAATCCATGTTCCCCAAAAATCATGATTCACTGACAAGATTGTCCCTTTTTCATCGGGATCAAAAGAGGCTTGAAAAAAACGATACCCCCTGTGGTTAAGGATATGATTCATGTAGATATCGTGATCGAATGGAGGATAATCAGCGACGCTAACTTTACTCATAAAACTGCTGTAACTCTTTTCAGTTCCAGGATATTTTTCAGCGATAAAGTCATTCAACTTTAAAGCAAATGGAAGTTCGTGCTGCAAAGAGCCATATTGCACCCAAAAGTCTAATCCACCTAAAGAAACTTGTTTAGGGTCATTTGTAAAACCTTTAGCACCTAAAACCTGTACAGTTTCAGACACACCCTCCGTACTGATTTTTAGTGTTAATGCATCTTGAATTGCTTCTTCGTCTTTAACGATTTGATATGAACCGCGTATTGCTTGATCGGGAAAAACAAACTGCATTCCAGCCATTGAATACAAAGATCGAAAGCGAAGTGGAGTTTGCGTATCGGCTGATACATCTTCAATGGATTGCGTGGCCATTTGCATCGCAGTTCCAGAGAATGGCGTGTTAATCGTGTAATCATTATTGGTTTGATGCCATTCGATGTTAATTGCTCCATCTGTTGGGTTATTGAAGGTGAACAACACATTATGAATATTCACAATCTCACCAAAACCGATATAGTGATCGTGGCGGTTTCCATCACCAGATTCTACAATCTTGATGTAATAATCACCCTTTGGATCTTCAACCAAACTTTCAGTGGCATTGGAAATAAAATCAACGTATTCAATTGAAAACTTCTGTTCATTAAAGAAACTTCTCCAACGAAAATTATTATTCGTAGGCTCTGCAAACAGAAAGTCATCTTGTAATTTTTTTCTTTGTAATGCACCATCCATTTCACCATCGACAAGAACAGTAACATAAGTCTTTTCACTCAAAAAAGTGTTTGTTGTTTCTCCCTCACGAATAGGCATGACACCCTCAAATCCAAAGTAGCGTGTAACAAAAGCACCAAGTATGATTAAAATCCAAGCACTATGCAACAGTAGAATGGGCCATTTTTCCCATCGTAACAAACGATATTTTTTGATGTTACCAACAAAATTGACTACAAATACTCCCATGATCGCCTCAAACCACCAAGCATTATATACCCAAATCCTAGCAGTGGCAGTGTTATGGAAACTTTCGACAAAAGTACCCACAGCCATCGCTACACAAAAAACGATGAAGAGTATAGATGTAAGGCGAGTTGAGAATAAAAAACGAACCAATATCATGGCTTGTTTCATAGCTTTTTTTTTCAAAATTAAGGTATAACTAACAATTATCCTACTGTTAATTAGTGCATTATAAAATAAATTGGTTGCGAAAAAAAGCGATCCTAAAAAAGGTAGTCAGCGATTCTTTTAAGAATACAGATCAAATAGTTGACAGGCTTATTGAACCCATTTATTAGAAAAATCACAGTCTCTGTATGAGCGATTTACATTGATAAAAGTATCATCGATTTTTTCACCCATCCATTCTTGAATCGCGTTCAGTTGTTTCTCTTTCAAGGCTAAATCTTTAATTTTAACATAGTCATTTGCAAAATCGGCAGTGTGTTCATTGTAGCGATTAGTGACGATTAAAATCTTATATTTCTTATTTCCAGATCTATCTTCCTCAATCACAGGAGCTGAGATTTGGTTGTCTTCAAGATTTAAAATTTGGTTGTAAATCTCAGGATCGAGTTTTGTCAATTCAAATCTTGTATCTCCAGATGTAGGGTTGATCAAAACACCCCCATTAGATGCTGTATCCTTATCATCTGAAAATTCAAGTGCGGCGTCGGAGAAAGATATTTCTCCATCTTGAATTCGCTTTCGAATCAATTCAAGTTTTTCTTTTGCTTCACGAAGTTCTTTAGCAGAAACCTCTGGCACTAGGAGAACATGACGCACATCAATAAGCTGACCTCTAATCTTGTCGACTGTTACGATATGCCATCCAAAATCTGATTGAAATGGTTGTGAAATTTCTCCTTCTCTTAGTCGATATGCCTGATCTCTAAATTCTTTCACCATCATTGGTCGCTTGCGATCAAGTGTGTATCGACCTCCACGGGATCTTGAACCCGGATCTTGCGAATATAAAATCGCTTTGGAGGCAAAACTTGAACCATTTTCGAGTACATCATTGCGCATGGTTTCAAGCAAACGAATTGTTTTTTCAACCTCTTGATCAGTCGGAGTTGGATCAATAACAATTTGTGCAATTTCAAGTTCAGCACCAAAAACAGGTCGTTGGTTTATTGGAATTTTATCAAAAAAAGTACGCACCTCATCTGGTGTGACTTCAATTTCTTCAACGATACTGGTCTGCATCCTTTGGGAAAGCTGTTGTACGCGATTGATGTCAAAAAGTTCATTTCTAAAGCTTTGCTCATCTTTTTTCTTGTAAAATTCAAGAACCTTTTCCATACTTCCGAGTTCTTGAACAAAATAATCTATTGTTCTACCAACATAATCGTTAATTTCTCCGTCGCTGACTTCCAAGCTATCTTGCTCTGCGTGGTGGGCATACAACTTATCTTCCATAAGTTTTCCAAGCAAACTGCACTTTTCAATATTTCCAGTCGGAATTCCCTGAGATTGCAACTCGATATAAGCTTTTTCGATATCAGAATCAAGAATCACGTAATCACCAATCACTGCAGCGACTCCGTCAATCTTTATTCTTTCTTGGGTTGGTATACTGTCGGTTTGTGTATAGCCAAATTGAATGATCCCAAAAAAAGTAAAAACATAAATTGAACGAATCCAACTATTCATAAACCTCATATATATTTTGACGCAATCCTTCATCAATTATTTCTCGATCGAGCTGTCGCATCAATTCCAGTTTTCTTTTGTTGATTAAGATTTGCTTCAACGTTGGCTCTACATAGTCTAAAGGCGCCAAATCGTTACGTAAAACAACTTCTTCAACGACTACCAAATATACTTCTAAAGAATCTTGTAATTCAAAGAATGTATCATTTTTTAAGAAATTTTTATAACGTTTCTCAGATATTGAAGGCAATCGATTAAAAAACTGAGATGCCTGAACCCATATAGAATCATTCAAAGAGTAGGTCGTAAACTGAAGAGCGAGCGAATCCAGAAAGACTTTATCATCCTCATTAAATCGCCGAATGCTTTTCCGAATCGATTGAAGATTATAATTTTCATTTCTAACGCGAACGTATCGCCCACGCATGAGATCTTTATTTGTTTTAAAATTCAATTTGTTTTGTTCAAAATAAGATTCAATTTCTTCCTTTTCTACGATTGAGTCCAACTGAGACTGAATTGCCTTATCCTTATAGGTTTTGACATATAAATCGTTGCGATAGGTGCTGACCAATTCTTCAAGTCCCTTCTTCACTCGTGAGCTCAAATTGATTTCTGCTTTTTTTTGATATAACAACTCCTCTGCCCATTCATTTATTGTTCTCGTTGTGATTTGAATACTATCGCTTCCATTGGGTCCAATTTTATCTTCTAAATCAGAAATAAATAAAAAATCCTCGCCAACTCTCGCAACTGCATTTGATTCCTCAATCGTAGGTAAATCACATGAGCAAATAAGTAATAGTGTTATTATAAGATAAATGGATTTCATTTGACTATCGAGAATAATTGGGTGCTTCCTTGGTTATGGCAACATTATGCGGATGGCTTTCTTGTATACCAGATGATGTTATTTGTACAAATGTAGCCTTATCTTGTAAATTTTGAATGTCTTTAGCGCCACTATACCCCATTCCAGAACGAAGACCCCCAACAAACTGATGAATGCTTTCGTACAGCTCCCCCTTGTATGGGACTCTTCCAACAATCCCCTCAGGAACAAGTTTTTTAAAATCGTCTTCTACATCTTGAAAATAACGATCTTTACTGCCCTGTCTCATGGCTTCTACAGACCCCATACCACGATATGATTTGAACTTTCTACCTTCAAAAATAATTGTCTCACCAGGCGACTCTTTTGTTCCTGCCAACATAGATCCAAGCATTACAGATTGTGCACCAGCTGCTATTGCCTTCACAATATCTCCAGTATATCGCACTCCTCCGTCTGCAATGAGGGGTATACCTTTCTTTTCTAAAATTTTTGAAGCTTCTAAGATGGCCGAAAACTGTGGGTATCCAACTCCTGCAACTACACGAGTCGTACAAATAGATCCTGGGCCAATCCCAACCTTTACTCCGTCTGCCCCTGCTTTTGATAAGAAAGAGGCTGCTTCAGCTGTTGCGATGTTTCCAACTACAACATCTAAATCTTTATATTCTTTTTTTATTTTTTTTAGTACATCAGCAACTCCTTGTGTATGCCCATGTGCTGTGTCAATCACAACGCCATCAACCCCAGCGTTTACTAAAGCAGAACAGCGCTCCAAAACATCTTGAGTTACTCCTGCTGCAGCAGCAACACGAAGACGACCATAACTGTCTTTGTTTGCGTTAGGTTTTAAACTCACTTTGGTAATGTCTCTAAAGGTGATAAGACCCACGAGTTTATAGTCCTTGTCAACAACAGGTAATTTTTCGATTTTATGTGCTTGCAATATCTCTTCAGCATCAGACATTGATATACCTTCATGGACTGTGACTAGGTTTTCAGAAGTCATCACTTCCATCACAGGCCGCGACTGATTCTTTTCAAAACGCAAGTCTCGATTGGTGACTATTCCAATCAGTTTTTTTTTGGAATCAACAATTGGAATTCCGCCAATAGAATACTCAGCCATCAGATTTTTAGCATCTGAAACAAGGGCTGTGGTGGGCAATGTCACAGGGTCAATAATCATGCCTGACTCTGCACGTTTTACTTTTCGAACTTTTTCAGATTGAGCTTCAATACTCATGTTTTTGTGAAGTACACCGATCCCCCCTTCTCGAGCCATGGCAATGGCCATTTTGCTTTCAGTTACAGTGTCCATTGCTGCAGAAACGATTGGAACATTTAAGGGAATGTTTCGAGAAAATTTTGATTGGATATTAACTTCACGAGGAAGTACGTTTGAATATGAAGGTACCAACAAAATATCATCGTATGTTAAACCCAATCCTGAAATTTTTGATGAATGTTTTGGCATAGCAACTAATTAAAAATAGTTGCAGGCAAATATACAATAATAGAAATTTGATTTTATATTAATTAATTCTAAATTGAAATTAACCTGTAAATTATCTAAAACAGGTTTTTTAATGTAATTTTATTTAAAATTTAATAACAATGAATGAATTAATTAAAAGCAATAGCTGTATTAATTGTAAAAATATTTTGGAAAATACTTGTGAATTACATGAAGTTGAAGTTAATGAGAAACTAACTTGCAATGAATTTGTTCTAAAAAGCTAGTTTTAGTTCAGTATTTTTGATTCAGGTATTTTACTATTTATATCACAACTTTCTTTTTTACCGAAAATTTTATATCTGTATTTAGCTATCATATCATAGATTAAATCTCTGAAAACTTTTGGAAAAACGATTATCAAATACACAAATCCTTTTTTGTAACCAATAATTTTTAAACATTGGATTATTGCAGTAGATTTCTCAAAAATCAGTTGTTCAATTTCGTTGATTAAAACTACGTTTTTACCCGATTTAATTCTTTGATAATTTTCTTTAACATAATTGCTCTCAAAGTTTGTTATCATTATTCTATTTTCTTTATCCCTCTTTGAAATCCAAATCGCAAGAGAATTACACATTATACAGTGACCATCAATTACCAATACTATTTTTTTCATTTAAGTAAAATAAGATTCGCATTTTTTATTGAAAAAAATTAAATTTTTTGAATCAAAATCAAAATGTAAAGTAGTTTTTGGTTCATAAGAATCTTTTGAATAAAAATGAAATTCATTATGATTATGAGTAGCCTTAACCTTGTAATCTTTTCCCTGATAAAGTGATTTTATAATGATAATTGGATACTTAGATTTTTCAACTATCTTAATATGCTCTGGTCTAATATAATGCCTCTTGCCTTGAAAGTTTATTTCATTAAGATCACCCAGCAATTCTGCACAGTAACAATTCGAGGGTTGACAATACATATTTTGTGGACTATCATATTGCTGCAAAACACCACCTTTAAACACTAATATTTTATCTGAAATATTTAAAATATTATTTATGTCATGAGTTACTAAAATTGTAGTAATTTTTTTTTGTTGAAGAATAGACTCAACATGATCTATTATTGATTTTTTAATTTTCTTATCCAAATTACTAAAGGGTTCATCCAGCAATAGTAAGTCTGGTTCCCTAATAATAGCTCTAACAATACAAACTCTTTGCCTTTCTCCTCCTGAAAGCTGATATGGATATCTATTTAGCAAAGTTTCTAGACCTGTAACATCTACTAGATTATCAATATTTTTTTTGAAAGCCGAATCTAAATTGAAAATTAAGTTGTTATAAACCGTTAAGTGAGGAAAAAGAGGAAAGTCCTGAAAAACATGAGCAATGTTTCTTCGCTGTGGCTTTACAAAAATATTTTCCGAATTTAAAACTGTTCCGTTTAATGAAATCAGGCCTTTATCCAATTTCTCCAGTCCAGAAACACTCCTTAGAAAGGTAGTTTTTCCAGAACCACTTTCACCAACAAATGATAAAATTTCCCCTTTGCTCATAGAAAAGCTCAGGTTTTTTAAAACAGGTTTATCACTACCGTATGACTTTTTAATGTTCTTAACAAAAAAATACATCTATCAGCTTAAATATTTTTTTACAACAAACAAAGTTAATGAGCATATTCCAATTATTAAAAGAGAAAATATTGAAGATAAATCAACCATTTCCTCAACTGCCAATTCATATGTTTTTGTTGAAAGTGTGTTAAAATTAAATGGCATGAGTATTAGTGTAATTGGTAATTCTTTCATCACATCAATAAAACAAAGCATAAATGCACTAATAATTCCCAATTTATTTAATGGTAAATATATTTTTCTAAGTAACCCATAATTATTTAAGCCAAGATTTTGTGCTTTTTCAAAGGTTGATTGTGGAATTTTATCAATACTAGATTTTAATGATGATCTACCAACTACTAAAAATCTTATTACAAGTGCGTAAATAAGTAATGAAAATGTACCGATTAAGGAAATATCAATGATGTTATTATTTAATAGTTTCGAAAAAATAATTAGTGAAAGACCAAGAACTGCACCAGGCAAAGCATATCCTATCGACGTTATTAGAGTTAACATTTTTGATTGACTAGATTTATATTGATTATCTACAAAAAGAATAAAAAACAAAAGAAAAACAATAATTAAACTGGAAACTGCAGATACAAATATTGAGTTAGCAGTATATGTAGTCAATTCAACCAATTTATATGAGCCAATAT
>CAXGAP010000001.1:0-86954 GCA_964008075.1 uncultured Flavobacteriaceae bacterium | reverse complement strand
GCTTTTTTAGGTTGCAATTCTTCATCCAAAATACCACCTGCATGCCCACGCCAAGCATTTCGATCTGTCAAATTCCACATTGTTACAGAACTTACACTTGGTTTACTAAATAAAAGGGTATATAAGTCTTTGAGGTATGCAGCTTGATAATTCTCTCTTTCTTCGAGGCTTGGCAACGTCAATTGTTTACCTTTTCTTCTGAACTCTTTTCTTTTATTCAAAAACACTTGGTGGTCCTTCCAGTCCTTAAAAAGCTTAGAACTAGTGACAGTTACCTCAGTAAATTGAATGTCTTTGCCAAGTGGACCAAATGAATCAATCAGATCTATGAGTTCTTGCTCCTCAAGCACATTATCCTGCGTTTGCATATGCGCTTGCATGCCAATTGCTTGATAACCAACTCCTTTCTTAATAAAAAATTCATTCAGCTTAAAAAATTCAGGATCTTTGGGATGATAATGGTTATTGGTGTATATCTTAGACGAATCGATTTGGTTCACAAAATTGTATAAATCGAACATTGCAGGGTAAATTCCACCCTTATATTTTATCCAACGTGTGACGCCACTAGGAGTAACATGCTCCTTGAAAGGTGCAACAGCCTCATTGTAAACATCCCAATATTTTATTTCTGGGTATGAAAGTATCAAATCCTTAATTCGCTTATATATAATTTTTTCCAACTCTTCAGGATTATTATTATTGATGACCCATTTTGGAAGTGATTCATGCCAGAGCAATGGATGCCCTTTAATTTTCATTTTATTTCTAACCGCCCAAGATATTTTATCATCCATCCTTTTATTGAAACCACTGAGACCTCTTTTTTCATCTCTGGCACCCCAATAAAAACCTAGGGTCACGAAATTAAAAACCTCTAAAACTCTTTCTCTGTACATATTTTGGTATGAAGTTCCTTCAAAAGGACCCTCTTGGGTCATTGAAACCCCAAAATTAAATGCATGGTTTACTAACTCTATTTCCAATTTAGCAGATTCACTGCTGCTATTGTCTAGTATAAAAAATAACTTGGCCTCTCCTTTCCGATATGTATCAATACGCTCATTAGCACCTTCCAATTTCCATGGAACATGAACATCATATTGTTGGGATTTTACAGTAAAGAAAACCAAAAAAGTCATCAGAAATAACTGGCTCTTACTCATCAAATTAGTTTTTGTTACTAAGCAAAATTACCGAAAGCTTTACTGTTGAAGTAGAAGTTATTCGTCATAATTTATAATGAAATGTGATTTTAGTCAAGTGATCTGAAAAAATTCCAAACTTCATTTCAAATTAATAAATAATCTCCTGCGATATTATATTCACATAAGTCACATTCATCCAATATTCATCATCAATATTGGCAGTATACTTTTCGCATAAGATGAAAAGAAAATAAGGATGTGATTTCATACATATTGATTAATGAAATTAACTTCAAAAACCATGCTTCAAGATTCAAAAAACAACAAAACTATTCAGGATAAACTTCTCTCAAATGATAGACATTAATCAATTTTTCGATTAAAATCTTTTTGATTAATTCAATTTCTCGCAAACTGATATCTGCCTCATCAAATTGGTTTTCCTCTGCTTGTTCTTCAATAATTTTTTGTACGAAACTGGCGATTCCCTCAGCGGTTGGCTCTTGCAAACTTTTTGATGCTGCCTCTACACTATCGGCCATCATCAGTATCGCAGTTTCTTTTGAATATGGTTTAGGTCCGAGATAGCAAAAAATAGATTTATCTACATCTTCATTTTCTTTTTTTGCCCTATGATAAAAATACCTCGTGGGTGTAGTGCCATGATGAGTACGAATAAAATCGATGATACGATCAGGCAAATTGTTGCGTTTGGCAATTTCAATTCCATCGCTGATATGATTTAGAATCAAACGACTACTTTCAAATGGATCAAGCTCGTGATGGGGGTTGTAGTTTGTTGATTGATTCTCACTAAAATAAAGTGGATTATTCATCTTCCCGATGTCGTGGTATAATGCCCCTACCCTTACAAGTAGGGCGTTAGCGTTTACTTCATTGGCAGCTGCCTCAGCAATATTTGCAACTTGTAGAGAGTGATGAAATGTACCTGGTGCCTTTTCGGAAAGAGTTCTGAGTAGTTTTGAATTTGTATCCGAAAGTTCTAATAGAGATAAGTCAGAAACCAAACCAAATATCTTTTCAAAAACATAGACCAATGGATGTACAAAAAGAATACCTAAACCATTGATCAACAAAAACCCTAGATGGTCTAAAGACACTGTCGATAGATTTCCCTCATAGATTATATGAAAAGATATATAGCAAAAAACATAGGAAACAACAATGAGAACAGCAACGACAAATAGGTTTGCTCGTTTATATAAATCTGGCATTGTTAATGTTGCGATTGCACCAGCAACAAGCTGCATAAATATAAATGAGAAGTCACTCGGCACCATAAAACCAATCAGCAACAAGCCTATTAGGAATACAAAAAAGGCGAGTCGTGTGTCAAAAAAAGTCTTGAGTAGTAGTGGCACAATACAAAGTGGTACAACATAAACAAAATTAATATTGTAAGTCATTGCCAATTTGATTGCTGCGACCATGATCAAGATGGTAGAGAAAACAAAAACAACCTTGGTGTTATTTTCATAAACCAATGGACGATAGCGCCACAGAAACAAAAAAATCAGAAAAATTAAGATTGAAACCAGTATTGAATAACCAATAATAATTGACTGCTCACTTGAAGCCCACAAATCACTGAGGTATTCAACTCGCAGTGAATTTAAAATTTGAAATCTTTTTTGATCGACTACCTCACCTTGTGCAATGATTCGTTCTCCTTCTGCAACTACCCCTCGTGTAGGAAGTATGAGGGACAAAGATTCCTCCAATTTTTGCCTTGTTAGCATAGAGTCTAAAACTAGATTTGACTCAATATATTCGTTTAAAATCAATCGATTGGAGGCATTGGCAATAATGCCATTGAGTAGAGCGCTTTCATTTGAAAATGGAAGGCTATCATTGATTTTTAAGTCTGAAAACAACAGTTTCTGAGCACTGTTATCCCTGACAACTAAAATTGGTTTTGCGCTTTGTATTGCAAATGACGCATCAATCAGACCTGGTGAATACAAGTTAGTGAGATATTGATCCCAATCTTTTAGAAGCCTTGATGAAGAAAAGGTAGTGACTTGTTGGCGAATCCATTTTTTTGTCCGCTCAAGTGATCTTTTCTCGGCTAAGGTGTCTCTTGAAAAGATCAGTGGGCTTTCTTGTGCTACTGCCTGTCGTTCGGCATTGAGCTCCTCCTCCGACTTGGCAATTGGAAAGTCAAAAGGGGCTAAAAGTGTTTCGTAAGGCCATGGTTTTCCTGTTTGATAGTTGTATTTAAATCCTCCGCTTCGAGGAAAAAGGGAAACCAAACAAAAAGCAGTAATTAAAAAAAGGAAGGCCTTATAAATGAAAGACTGGTATTTGTAGAAAAATTGCATAGCTGTCTAATGGGTCAAAAATACGTTTTCTCAATTTCTTTCGCTAATCGATTCCAATTTGTTTGTATTTTTGGTCTATGCAATATGGAATATGCCCATTGAGTATTGTCCCACTAAGGGCAGAACCAAAAAATATGAGCGAACAAACATCTCAGTTACTTTATGGAGAGTTTTTCACTGTTATTGATACGCACAAGTCATGGTCAAAAATTAAAAATGAAAGTGATGGTTATGAAGGCTGGATCAACAACAAGCACTTTATACTGATCAAAAAAACTACTTTTCAAAAGCTTCAAAATACCCCAAAAGTATATTCCTCCGAACTCGTAGATTTTATTTGGAAAGGAGACGAAATTCTTTTTCCAACAACTATTGGAAGTCAAGTGAGTTCAGCCCAAACATTAGGTCATCGATTTGAGGGAAAACAACTACAAAATCCCAAATCAAAAGACAATCTAGTCAACACTGCCCTAAACTACCTAAATAGTCCCTATATGTGGGGAGGCAAATCGCCTTTTGGAATCGATTGCTCTGGGTTTGTTCAGTGTGCATATCAACTCCATGGCATCCAATTGCCAAGAGATGCTTACCTCCAAGCCGAGCATGGTGATACCCTAGGGTTTATTGATGAAAGTGAAGCAGGTGACTTGGCATTTTTTGATGATAAAGAAGGAAAAATCACGCATGTGGGCATCATCATGTCAGACCATCATATAATACATGCATTTGGGCAAGTGAGAATAGATCGGCTTGATCAAACAGGCATTTTCAACAATGCCCTTAACAAGCATACGCATAAGCTTCGTGTGATTAAGAAGATTGAGTTCTAAACTATTGCCCTAACTCCTCTAGTTTGGCTTTCATCATTTTGAACTTGGCAGCATCGCCAATTGTTCCAAAGATATTTTTTAGAGTTGTCAGTGCTTCGATATTAGTTGGGTCAATTTCGTTAAGTTTTTCCAAAAATGGTACTGCCTCCAAAAACAGTGCTTCTCTTTCTTTTTTAAACTGTTCGTATTTTATGTTGTCGACGCGTGAATTGCCCAATGCATTCATCTTTTCAACGATTTCAGGCTCTTCATCTAAAATGAGTGCAGCTAAGTTAATGTATGAAGCAGCATAGGTCGAGTCCAATTCAATCGCATTTTCGTAGTATGAGCGGGCTGTTGGTCTGTCGCCTTGGTCGGCTGTGATCACACCCAGGTTAAAATATAAAATATGATTGTTAGGATCCTTCTCGATGGCTTCCTTCATCAAAACACTAAATTTTTCCTTATCACCCAACTGGATGTAGAGATTTGCTTCCGTAAGTATTAAACCAACATCCAAAGGGTTGGCCTCTCGCGCTTCTTTAATGGCACCTATGGCCAAATCATTTCTCTTTTGCTGAACATATATTAAAGCAATATTTTTGACGATCTCTGGAAGTTTAGATTCTGTCATTTCAGTCCTGAAATTACTGTACTCTTTTTGTTTTTGGAAAAGAACATATGTCTCCGCAGACAACTCTATTTCTTCACCAGTATCGCTTTTAGTTGCATAAAATTTTTCTACCGAGCCAGTGTAATTCATGTCTTTAAGCTCTTGATAGTACGCAAGTGCTCGATCAAAATCACCCCCATTTACTGCGCTAGAAGCAGCATAGTATAAGTAGTCTGTATTTTGCTCTTGATCAACATTGTAAACCATGACCAGCAAGTCTGCAGCAACAACATAATTTTCATTCTGATTTTCCTCTACTGCCTTATTGACTGCTTCATTGCTGACCTTGTTGACCAGCATTTCGATTTCTGCCGTGTATTTAGAACTATTATTTACAGCCTCAAGTTGCTTGGCTGAAGCCAAAGCTTCAAAAGCTGCGCCGAACTGTTTTTGTTCGCTATAGATTTTTCCTGCCAAAAAATGATATTGCACTTGGTATTTAAGTTCAGAACCTTTAAAAAGTGATTGCGCTGCCAATAACTGTTCCAAAGCAGATGCATAATCTTCATTTTGAATTAGTTTATCGACTGATTTTAACTCCTTTTTTTGTGCAAAAAGAGAAAATGATAGTAAGAGGATCAAGGGGATAAGAATTTGCTTTAACATAATTATAAATTTTGATTATTGTTATGATTCACTTTGGGATTCAGAGGACATATCAACCTCAATATCTTCGACGTCTTCAATTTCATCTTCATCTTTTAACACCTTTGCAACAGCTGCAATGGAGTCGTTTTCACGAAGATTGATTAGGCGAACACCTTGCGTTGCTCTACCCATCACTCGAAGACTTTCGACTTCCATACGAATGGCAATACCTGACTTGTTGATAATCATCAAGTCATCACTGTCCGAAACATTTTTTATCGATACAAGACTACCTGTCTTTTCAGTAACTGATATCGTTTTAACCCCTTTCCCACCACGATTAGTCATTCGATAATCATCTAGTTTTGAGCGTTTTCCATAGCCATTTTCAGAAACAACCAAGATATCAGAATCCATATCATTGACTGAGATCATTCCAATTACTTCATCCTTGTCATTGGCTAGCCTGATCCCTCTAACGCCAGAGGCGTTACGACCCATAGGTCTTGTTTTGTTTTCCTCAAAACGAATTGCTTTACCAGACCTTACTGCCAAAACAACTTGCGACTGACCAGTTGTCAATTTTGCTTCCAACAGCACGTCTCCTTCTTTAATGGTTATGGCATTAATTCCGTTCGATCGAGGTCGTGAATATTGTTCCAAAGATGTCTTCTTTACCTGGCCTTTTTTAGTGGCCATAATCACATAATGAGAATTGATGTATTCTTCATCTTTCAAGTCCTGAGTACAAATAAATGCCATGACTTTATCATCCTGTTCGATGTTAATCAGGTTTTGAATCGCACGACCTTTTGACGTTTTTGATCCCTCAGGAATCTCAAATACACGCAACCAGAAACATCTTCCTTTTTGTGTGAAAAACAACATATACTGGTGGTTTGTACCAATGAACAAATGTTCCAAAAAGTCTTCATTTCTAGTCGTTGTTGCCTTCTGTCCAACACCACCACGATTTTGTATTTTATATTCTGCTAATGGCGTTCTCTTAATATAGCCTGCGTGCGAAATGGTAATCACTACCTTTTCATCTGGAATCATATCCTCAATACGAAATGAACCACCAACAAAATTGATTTCAGATCGACGTTCATCTCCATACTTTTCGACGATGTAGTTCGTCTCAGTCTTGATGATGCCCATACGGCGGTCTTTGTTGTCGAGTATATCTTTAAGATCTTTGATTGTTGATATCAATTCGTCATACTCAGCACGCAGTTTGTCTTGTTCTAGACCTGTGAGCTGGCGCAAGCGCATCTCAACAATGGCTTTTGCCTGTAATTCAGAAAGACTAAATTTTTTGATGAGTTTTTGACGTGCTTCGTCAGCATTGGACGATGCTTTTATCAGTGCAATGACTTGATCAATATTGTCAGACGCAATGATCATTCCCTCAAGGATGTGTGCGCGTTCCTCTGCTTTTTTCAGCTCGTAGGTAGTTCGGCGAACAACCACTTCATGTCTATGATAAATAAAATAACCAATCAGTTGCTTGAGATTTAGCAACTCTGGGCGACCATTAACCAGAGCGATATTGTTGACACTAAAGGAAGACTGTAAAGAGGTATACTTGTACAACATATTCAGAACAATGTTTGGTACAGCATCTCTTTTGAGAATGTAAACAATTCTCATACCCTTTCGGTCAGACTCATCACGAATGTTTGAGATTCCTTCAATTTTTTTATCATTTACCATCTCAGCGGTTTTTCGAATCATCTCCGCTTTATTGACTTGATAAGGAATTTCTGTTACAATGATACATTCACGCCCATCAACCTCTTCGATCTCTGCTTTTGCACGTAGCACAACACGTCCCCTACCTGTGTGAAAAGCCTCTTTTACGCCTTCATAACCATAGATGATACCACCAGTTGGAAAATCAGGTGCTTTGACATAGGTCATCAATTCGTCTATGGTGATGTCGGGGTTATCGATTTGTGCAATAATTCCCTCTGACACCTCTTTGAGGTTGTGTGGGGGCATATTTGTCGCCATTCCCACAGCAATACCAGATGCACCATTGACGAGCAGGTTTGGCACTTTGGTTGGTAAAACAGTTGGTTCTTTTATAGTATCGTCAAAGTTGAGTTGATAATCAACAGTATCCTTGTCGATATCTGCGAGCATTTCCTCTGATATTTTTTGCATCCTTGCCTCGGTATAACGCATTGCTGCAGGGCTATCCCCATCAACGGAACCAAAATTTCCTTGCCCATCAACCAACAGATAACGCAAACTCCATGACTGCGCCATACGAACCATAGTGTCATATACAGAGCTATCGCCGTGAGGGTGATACTTTCCTAATACTTCACCAACAATACGAGCTGATTTTTTATAAGAACTATTTGCACGAACACCCAAATCATACATGCCATATAAAACACGGCGGTGAACAGGCTTCATGCCATCACGAACATCAGGCAATGCACGCGATACTATGACAGACATAGAATAATCAATGTATGCAGACTTCATTTCATCCTCTATGTTGATAGGGATTAGCTTTTCTTCAATTGACATATGAAACGATGTGTTTTTTTGTTTTTTTAGGTACAGCTAATGTACTGATTCAATATGTATTTACCTGTTGATATTTTGATGTTTTTAAACAATTTTATCAACAGATTCTTTAAAAAAATGGATGAATTTTTATTTACATTTCCATTGTTTTTATGTATTTTTTTTGTCTATTAGCATAATATATTTTTAATTGTAAGTTCGAAAAAGAAATTTTAGTATGGATGATAATTTTTCTCCGCGTGTAAAAGACGTAATCAGCTACAGTAAAGAAGAGGCGCTACGATTGGGACATGACTTTATTGGAACAGAGCATTTGATGCTTGGTATCTTGCGCGATGGTAGTGGCAAAGCCATCAACATCTTGAACTCTCTAGAAATTGATTTAGACTATTTGAGAAGAAAAGTTGAAATATTAAGTCCTGCCAATTCTACACAAAGCCAGATGGCTAACAACAAAACAAATCTACACCTCACACGTCAAGCAGAGCGCGCATTAAAAACAACCTTCCTCGAGGCAAAACTCTTTCAAAATCCGTCAATCAATACAGCGCATTTATTGCTTTGTATTTTGCGAAACGAAAATGACCCAACTACCAAACTACTACACAAGTTGCAAATTGATTATGAAACAGTAAAAGATCAGTTTAAATTGATTTCAGCAGATGAAAGCGACGAAGTGATGGATATCTCCATGTCCTCACCTATGTCTGAGGAACCAGAAGACGATGCTAGTCCAAAAAAATCAAATCCATTTGGCACATCAGAATCAAAATCAAGTAAAAAATCAAGTACCCCTGTTTTAGACAATTTTGGTAGAGACCTTACTGCTCTAGCGAACAGTAACAAGCTCGATCCAGTGATTGGTCGTACCAAAGAAATTGAGCGTGTTTCTCAAATTTTAAGTCGTCGTAAAAAAAATAATCCTTTATTGATTGGAGAGCCGGGAGTTGGCAAATCAGCTATTGCAGAAGGCCTTGCCTTGCGTATTACACAAAAGAAAGTAGCGCGTGTGTTGTACAATAAACGAGTGGTAACTCTTGATTTGGCAAGTATTGTTGCAGGAACAAAGTATAGAGGTCAGTTTGAAGAGCGAATGAAGGCTGTAATGAATGAATTAGAAAAAAATGATAATATCATTCTTTTTATTGATGAAATTCACACAATTGTAGGTGCTGGCGGAGCAACTGGTAGTCTAGATGCATCGAATATGTTTAAACCAGCACTATCAAGAGGTGAAATTCAATGTGTAGGTGCCACAACTCTTGATGAGTATCGCCAACACATAGAAAAAGATGGCGCACTCGAACGAAGGTTTCAAAAGGTCATTGTCGAACCAACCTCAGTTGATGAAACCATTGAAATACTGCAAAACATTAAAGACAAGTACGAAAGCCATCACAATGTAAATTACACTGATAAAGCACTCATCGCCTGTGTAAAACTCACAAATCGTTATATGTCAGATCGTTTTTTACCAGACAAAGCTATCGACGCATTGGATGAAGCTGGATCAAGAGTTTATATCAACAATATGGATGTTCCACAAGAAATTGTTGATCTCGAAGAAAAGCTTGAGATTATTCGAGAAGAAAAGAACAGCGTCGTTAAAAAGCAAAAATACGAAGAAGCAGCCAAACTTCGTGACGATGAAAAACGAATCGAAAAGGAGTTATTACTAGCCCAAGAAGAGTGGCAAGAAACGCAAAAAGAAAATCGAGTGACAGTCAACGAATCAGATATTGCAGATGTGGTGTCAATGATGACAGGTATACCCGTCAATCGTATCGCCGAATCAGAAGGTATTCGTTTGAACAACCTCGCAGAGCAAATAAAAGAAAAAATTATTGGTCAAGATCAGGTTGTTGAAAAGGTTGTACGTGCAATTCAAAGAAATCGTGCAGGGTTGAAAAACCCCAAGAAACCAATTGGTTCATTTATCTTTTTAGGTCAAACTGGCGTTGGTAAAACACAATTGGCAAAAGTTTTAACAACAACTTTGTTTGATACCCCAGATGCGCTTATTCGTATCGACATGAGTGAATTCATGGAGAAATTTGCCATTTCACGACTGATTGGTGCGCCTCCAGGCTATGTTGGTTATGAAGAGGGTGGGCAGCTGACTGAGAAAGTTAGAAGAAAACCCTATGCTGTTGTTCTTCTAGATGAAATCGAAAAAGCTCATCCTGATGTCTTTAACATGCTTCTTCAAATTTTAGATGATGGCTTTATTACTGATTCCCTCGGCAGACGAGTTGACTTTAGAAATACAATCATAATCATGACATCGAACATTGGTGCACGTCAGGTTAAAGACTTTGGGTTGGGTGTTGGATTTGGCACTGCTGCGATCAAAGCACAAGCTGGTGATCATACAAAAAATGTGATCAAAAATGCATTAAAGAAAACCTTTGCTCCTGAATTTTTGAATCGAATTGATGATGTTGTTATTTTCAATTCACTTGAAAAAAGTCATATTGCAAAAATCATCAAAATTGAGTTAAAAGATTTAGAATCAAGAATACAAGAACTTGGATTCTCACTTAGCTTATCGAAAAAAGCAATCGAATTCTTAAACGATAAAGGCTTTGATTCAGCCTTTGGCGCTCGCCCTTTGAGTCGTGCGATTCAAAAGTATATTGAGGATGTACTCGCAGAGGAAATTGTGAAGAGTAAAATTCCTGAAGGTGCTTTGATTCAATTTGATTGGGATGGCAAAAGTGAAAATCTAAGCTTTTCGCTTTCGCATGAAAAGAACACTGCGAAACCCTAAATCTAATTCTTTTCTCTGTTATTATTTTTTTCAAAATCATAGCATTTCGACTTTAAAATTTGATATTTTTGCGCTTTGCTAAGCAAATGTGTTCTTTACTTTTCTTATACATTGTTTAAATTATGATAATAGCAAAATTTGGTGGAACTTCAGTTGCTGATAGCAGCTGTATCAATCGGGTACTCAAAATCGTTCAAATCAATTCAAAAAAACAAGTTGTTGTCGTTTCTGCTTTTGGAGGTATAACCAATATGATTCAAGAGTCGGCAGCCTTGGCAGCTAATGGGGATTTAAAATACCAAGAAATTTTATTGGAGGTAGAAAAACGACATTTAAGTTGCATAAAGAAACTAATTCCAATCGAGAAACAAAGTAAGGTGCTGAGTCAAATCAAACAACAACTCAATGCTTTGGGAACTCTTCATGAGGGCGTGTATTTGCTAAAAGAACTTTCTCCTAAAACAAAAGATCATATGTTGGGATTTGGGGAGCTTCTCTCCTATTACATCATCGCAAAAGCTGCAGAAGTTCTAAAATTGGATGTTGGTTTAAAAAACACTAGAGACCTTATTTTTACAATTGAAGACATGGGTAAAAATATGGTCGATTACCCCAAAACATTCAAATCGATTCGTTCGTATTTTAAAACAGTAAAACATCGCATCACCATTGTTCCTGGGTATGTTGCTAGCGATTTAAATGGCATTCCTACCACACTCGGCCGTGGTGGATCAGATTTGACTGCTGCTCTGTTTGCAAGTGCGTTAGACGCTGACCAACTTGAAATTTGGACAGACGTAAGTGGGATGTTTACAGCACATCCAAAATATGTAAAACAAGCTCGTGCAATCAAACAACTCTCCTATCATGAAGCCATGGAAATGTCACATTTTGGAGCAAAAGTGATATATCCACCAACCCTTCAGCCTGTTGCTGAAAAAAATATCCCAGTCGTAGTTAAAAATACTTTCCAGCCCGATGAGCCAGGAACATTCATTAGCAATGAGAGTGCTTCCAACAAAGAGGTGGTTCGTGGGATCAGCCATATCGAAAATATTGCTTTACTAACACTTGAAGGAAGTGGGATGATTGGCATCCCTGGATACTCCAAAAAGCTGCTATCAACACTGGCAAAGGAAAAAATCAATGTCATTATGATGACACAGGCCTCGTCAGAGCATTCGATCTGCATTGGCATTGAAAATAAACTAGCTGGAAAAGCCAAAAAATTGATAGAAAAGGATTTTGACTATGAAATTGAAACACAACAAATCAATCCAATTTCTATTGAAAACAACCTCTCTATCATTGCTCTTGTAGGCGAAAAAATGAAGAGTCATCAAGGAGTCAGTGGAAAAATGTTTAGTGCTCTTGGGCGAAACAATGTCAATGTAAAGGCCATTGCACAAGGAGCGTCAGAGAGGAATATTACTGCCGTGATAGACTCTACCAACACAAAACAGGCGTTGAATATTTTACACGAGGCGTTTTTCGAAACGGATATCAAACAAATCAACTTGTTTGTCACTGGCGTTGGTAATGTTGGAAGTAAGCTCATCGAGCAGCTTAACAGTCAAAAAGAATACCTCCAAAACCAATTGAGACTAAATATCAAAGTAGCTGGTATATCAAACTCCAGAAAAATGCTGATCGATGCAAATGGCATAGACCTAAACCATTGGGATGAACTCCTTTCGAAAGGCGAAAAAGCTGATCCAAGTACATTTTTTGAACATATCAAAAATCTAAACCTTCGCAACTCGATTTTTGTAGATAACACTGCCAATGAAGAAATTGCGCATACTTATCCACCTTTTTTAAAATCGAGTATTTCAGTCGTTACATGTAATAAAATTGCTGCAGCTGAAACCTATGAATACTACAGCCATCTAAAACAACTGGCGAGAACTTACAATGCGCCATATTTATTTGAAACAAATGTTGGTGCTGGCCTTCCGATTATCGACACCTTAAATCATCTAATTACTTCAGGTGATAAAGTACATACCATACAGGCGATACTGTCGGGTAGTTTGAACTTTGTGTTCAACGAGTATAATGAAAAAACCACTTTCAGAGAAGTTGTACAACAGGCAATGGATGCTGGCTTTACTGAACCTGATCCAAAAATTGATTTGAGTGGTGTGGATGTTGCTCGAAAAATTTTGATCCTCGCGAGAGAAAGTGGCTTACAGATGGAACTTCAAGATATTGAAAATGAGTCATTTTTACCACAAGATTGTTTGGACACAAAAGACAATGATAGCTTTTTGTCGTCTTTGGATGATCACAACGATCACTTTAAAAGTCTATTCACTTTGGCTGCATCAAAAAATTGTCGCTTGAAATATGTTGCTGAGCTTGTTGATGGTAAAGCTAGGGTTGGGTTAAAAGAAATTCCGATTGGACACGATTTCTACAATTTATCAGGTAGTGATAATATCGTATTGTTCTACACAGATCGCTATAATTACCAACCTCTTATTGTCAAGGGTGCTGGTGCTGGTGGAGAGGTCACTGCTTCAGGAATATTCGCTGATATTATAAGGATATCAAAACGCTAAATATGAGTCATGTTTCTGTATTTTCCCCTGCTAGTGTAGCCAATATATCATGTGGTTTTGATGTTTTGGGCGTTTGCCTAGACAATATTGGAGACATCCTTCATATTCAAGAAACATCTAAACCTGGAATTAAGATCACAGAAATCATTGGTCAGGATTTACCCCTAAACCCAAACAAAAATGTAGCAAGCGTAGCTGGAATGGCTCTATTGGCAGATCACAAATGCGATAGAGGTTTTGAAATCAAAATCGAAAAAGGAATTAAAGCAGGGAGTGGCATAGGAAGCTCTTCGGCAAGTGCAGCAGGCGCTGCAGTTGGCATTAATCATTTATTGGGAAACCCATACACTAGAAACGAGCTGATTTCTTTTGCAATGGAAGGCGAACGTGTTGCCTGTGGCACTGCTCATGCTGATAATGTATCCCCTGTTCTGTTGGGTGGCTTTACCCTTGTTCGGAGCCTCAAACCACTAGACGTTATTACCCTCAATTCGCCACTGGAATTGGCTGTCACGATCATCCATCCAGAAATTGAAATCAAAACTGCTGATGCTCGTGCTGTTTTACTCGACAAACTACATCTCGAACAAGCAATCGCACAAACAGCAAACTTGGGGGCATTGGTCACTGGATTATTTAAGGAGGATTATGAGTTGATCCGTCGATCACTAGTCGACCATATTGTCGAACCTGTACGTTCTATACTCATCCCTGGATTTGGTGAACTCAAAAAGGCAGCGAATGAAGCAGGTGCACTGGGAACTGGAATCTCAGGTTCTGGCCCTTCTGTCTTTGCACTCTCAAAAGGCATGACTACAGCAAAAAATGTGGGATTGGCCATGAAGAAAGTTTATGACAAAATTGAAGTACCCTACAACACCTACATCAGTTCTATCAACAATAAAGGTGTAAAAATTCTGTAATTAAAATGCAATATTTTAGTTTGAATAACAATGCTAAGGCAGTTGGTTTTGAAAAGGCAGTACGGTCTGGACTTGCACCAGATCGAGGTCTTTATTTTCCTCAACAAATCAACGCACTAAGTGACTCGTTTTGGGACAATTTCCTGCAAATGAATCATCATGAAATTACCTTACATGTCATTGAGCAGTTTGTTGGTGGTGAGATTCCTAAAGATGAATTACAAAAAATTATTGAGGACACTTTGTGTTTTGACTTTCCAGTTGTTGAGCTCAGTCAAAACCTTGCCACGCTTGAACTCTTTCATGGACCAACAATGGCTTTCAAAGACGTTGGTGGTCGTTTTATGGCGCGTTGCCTAGGCTATTTCAATCAAAATTCTGATGAAAAAGTTACTGTACTCGTTGCGACTTCAGGTGACACAGGAGGTGCTGTTGCAAGTGGTTTTTTGGGTGTTCCAGGAGTTGAAGTGGTGATTTTATACCCAAAGGGAAAGGTCAGTCATATACAGGAGCTTCAGCTCACAACTCAGAGTCAGAATATCACTGCATTAGAAGTTGATGGTGTTTTTGATGATTGTCAAGATATGGTTAAAACTGCCTTTCTCGACGAGACATTAAAACCCCATCGAAATTTGACTTCTGCCAACTCAATCAATGTTGCACGATGGCTACCCCAATCGTTTTACTACTTCTTTGCAGTACAAGAATTGATGAAGCGAAAGGTGAAAAACCCAATTGTTTTTTCTGTTCCAAGTGGAAATTTTGGGAATATATGTGCTGGGTTTATTGCCAAAGAATTAGGGCTTCCCATTTCGCATTTTATCGCCAGTACAAATCAAAACAATACATTTCCAAGGTATATGCAAAGTGGGATATATGATCCGCAACCCTCTGTGCAAACTATTTCAAATGCTATGGATGTTGGAAATCCAAGTAATTTTGATCGAATCAATAAGCTCTTTAACCAAGACTTATATCGCTTAAAAAATGTTTGCTCGTCTTACTATTTCTCTGACAAGGAAACACATAAAGCAATGCAAGAATTATATGAAAGTTTTAGTTATGTGGCAGATCCCCATGGAGCTATAGGATACTTGGGATTGCAAAAATACTTTGAGAACAATGCAGATTATTATGGCGTTTTTTTAGAAACTGCACATCCTGTCAAGTTTTTAGATGTCGTTGAAAAAGCGATCAAAACTAAGGTTAACATCCCTTTACAAATTGAAGAAATATTAGATCGTGTTCCTGAAAAAACACCTATTTCTTCCTATCGTGAATTCAAAGAATATTTAATCGACAACGCTTTCTAAAGATGGTAATACAAACTGATCTAGAGGACTGCTTTGTGCGGTGACTGCCTCGATTTTTTCAATTTCTCTTGGTGCAGCTGCAGATAGATTTACGGGTCCCTCGTTAGTAATCAATATGTCGTCCTCAATACGAATGGCTATGCCCCACCATTTTGGATCGCATGGGCTATTTGGAGGAATATAAATCCCAGGTTCAACTGTGATGACAGAGTTGGCTCGAAGAGGTCCATACGTACCAGGGTCATGCACATCTAGCCCAATATAATGAGATGTTCCATGAGGAAAATAGGTGAGAACTTCTTTTTCTGTCTTGATAATTCCAAGATCAATCAGCCCTTGTTGAATAATCGATCGAGCGACTCGATGGGGGTCAGAAAATGAAGCCCCTACAACCGAGGCTCTTATACCTGCATTTTGTGCTGCTAATACAAGGTTATAAATCTCAGCCTGCTCTTTGGTAAATTTTCCATTGGCTGGAATGGTTCGAGTTACATCTGCAGTGTAGTTCTGAAACTCGGCTCCCACATCCATCAATACAAGCTGATTGCCCACCTGATCGGCAGTGTTTGCAGTGTAATGAAGTACACATCCATGTACGCCTGCCCCAACAATCGAGGGGTAGCCAACGTGCTTTGCTCCATATTTTTTGAAAATAAATTCGTGTATCCCTTGTAATTCACGCTCGGATATGTTTGGATGAATGGCTTTCATCACCTCAACTTGGCCAATAGCTGACATTGCCACAGCTTGTTTGAGTATTTCAATTTCTTTTGCTGTTTTGATTTCTCGTAATGACCCAATCACATCTGACAAATACTCATGATCAATTGTGAGTGAATTGTCTTCGAGTCTCGACAGTTCCGATTGCTCAGAAATGAAGCCTTTAAAAGCAGTAAGAAGTGAAAACTGATCATTTTCATTTCTCGGGTGATCACGAACATCATCAAAAAATGGAAAATGGTTGATGTTATTTATTCCTTGTATAGAAGACAAGAAAGACTTAAACTTGGTGTTGCTCAGCACCTTATCAATTGCATACTCTTTTTGCGTTGCCTCTGGTCCTTTGACATCTCCTTCCCAAAGTGCATAGTAGGGGTCTTGGTCACGAACAAAGAGAATTTCTTGCACAGACGAACCTTCAACATCCATAGGCGTACCGAGCAAAACAAGTGCTGCATGTGCTTCTTGGAATCCTGTGAGATAATAAAAATTTGGGTTTTGATGAAAAAGGTGATCGACATCGTTGGTTCTGTTTCGGATTGGGGCAGAAAAAATCACCGAAATGCTATGTAGAGGTAATTGATCTAGTACCATTTGCCTGCGTTGTTTATGAAAACTTGGGTCAAGAGTTGGTGGTTCCTTTAGCTGCGAGTGAAGAATAAAAGTCGTCAAAAAAACCAATGTAATTGAAAGTCTAAACATTATTAACATTTTGTCCAAAATAAGCAAAATCACACTATTTTTGAAAAAATCCAAATGAGAAAAACATCACTTCATACATGTCATTTGGCACTTAAAGCCAAGATGGTTTCATTCGCTGGGTTTGAAATGCCTGTGCAATACACAGGTGTCGTTCGCGAACATCACGCCGTTCGTGATCATGCTGGGCTTTTTGATGTTTCTCATATGGGGGAGTTTTTGATCAGTGGACCTCAAGCTGTTCCTCTTATTCAATATGTGTTTAGTAATGATATTGAACGTTTAGATATTGGACAAGCGAAATATGGTTATATGCCAAATACAAAAGGAGGGATTGTCGATGATTTACTAGTTTATCGGATCGATCATCAGCGTTATATGTTTGTTGTCAATGCAGCAAATATTGAAAAAGATTGGAATTGGTTGATGACCCATAACAAGATGTTTGGAGCAACACTTGAAAACCAGTCTGATCATTGGAGCTTGTTGGCACTGCAAGGTCCAAAAGCGACTTCGATATTGGCTTCACTTACAGAAGCTAATGTTACAAAAATTCCTTTTTACAGCTTTATATATGGCACAGTTGCAGGGATTGACAATGTCTTGATATCTGCGACAGGCTACACTGGCTCTGGAGGTTATGAACTCTACATTCCCAATGAAAATGCAGAAAAGATTTGGAATTCTCTAATCAACAATGGTGCAGAACCATGTGGTTTGGCTGCTCGAAACACCCTTCGAATTGAAATGGGTTATTGTTTGTATGGAAATGACATAGATGATAGCACCTCTCCTATCGCTGCTGGCTTGCATTGGTGCACTTCATTTTCCAAAGATTTTATCAGCAAAGACATCATTGAACAACAGAAAACAGGTAAAAATACTAAAAGAGTTGGGTTTGTCCTCAACGAACGTGGAATTCCAAGAGAAGGTTACTCTTTGACAGATATTTATGGAAACAATATAGGAAAAGTAACATCTGGTACGCAATCACCATCTCTTGAAATGGGAATTGGTATGGGCTATATTGATCGACAGCATGCAGTTGTCGGAAACGACATACAGGTTGTTATTCGAAACAAATCGATTTTAGCTACAATTACCTCACTTCCTTTTTACCATGCATCATGAAACGTGTATTGATTTTCGGTGGAAGTGGTTTTTTGGGTCGTGCTCTTTTCAAAGAGCTGCATCCATATATGGACGTTTATGGCACCTTCTGCACCCAAACTAAATTTGAAAGCAATAATAGATATTATCATTACGACTTTCGAGATGATTCTGCTTTAAATATTTTGAGCAAAGTCAAGCCAGACATTATCATTTCATGCCTTCGGGGGGATGCTAAAGAGCAGTTTATCGCTCATGATTTAATCATAGACTTCAGCACCAAACACGAGTCAAAACTCATTTTTTTATCATCTGCCAATGTCTTTGACGGTTTTTGGCATTACCCTAGTTATGAACACGATAAGACCTATTCAGAAAGCTCCTATGGTCTTCTTAAAATTAAAATCGAAAACAAGGTTATGCGAATGCCTCCTTTTAGTTGGGCAATTGCACGTTTACCAATGGTGTTTGGCGCAAATACACCAAGGGTTTTAGAGCTTAAAAATGCCATTGAGGAACAAATCCCTTATGAGATTTTTCCGAATACTGTTATGAATCTCACAACAGATGATTTTGTTACACAACAACTGCACTATATAGTCAATCGAAATTTATGTGGGATTTTTCATTTGGGGAGTACAGATTTAACCCATCATGATGAGTTTATTTTTCAACTTGTTGATGGTCTTCATCTCAACACAAAACCCATCTATAAGCATGTGTATGCCAGCAATAATGATCGCTATATTGTGGCACTACCAAGACATAACAAACTAACTGAACACCTTTGCTTTCAGTGTGATGACGTTCTCCAAAACACCTTGCAGGGCTTGAAAAAATAAGATTGTAATTGAAGTCGGCCTGAATAGCCAATTGATTTATCAACAATAAGCACAAAACCTCATGTTGTTGTATTTGTATAAACGTGCAGGCCTTTTTTATCTTTGCAGTCATGGGAAGAGCGTTTGAGTTTCGCAAAACAAGAAAAATGAAGCGTTGGTCGGCAATTGCCAAAACTTTCACGCGCATTGGAAAAGACATTGTGATGTCTGTTAGAGATGGTGGGCCCAATCCAAAAACGAACTCACGCCTTCGAGCATTGATTCAAAACGCCAAGGCTGCCAATATGCCAAAAGACAATATTGAGCGTGCAATCAAACGTGCATCTGATAAAAGCACTGAAAACTACAAAGAAGTACTTTTTGAAGGTTATGGGCCAAATGGGATTGCAATTTTAGTTGAAACTGCGACAGATAACAACAACAGAACTGTTGCCAATATTCGCAGTTATTTTAATAAGTGTAATGGAAATTTAGGTACTTCTGGGTCTGTTGAATTTATGTTTGACCACACCTGCAACTTTCGAATTTCTCCTGAGGGTTTAGATGTCGAGGAGCTTGAACTAGAGTTTATCGACCATGGCGTTGATGAAGTTTTTGTCGATGATGATGGGATTATGCTTTACGCCTCTTTTGAAAATTTTGGTGCCATTCAAAAGGAACTTGAACAACGAAATATTCACATACTATCTTCAGGCTTTGAACGCATCCCCAAAACAACCAAAACAATGTCTCCAGAGCAGGTGGAGGAAGTGGAAAAATTACTCGAGAAAATTGAAGGTGATGATGATGTTCAAAATGTATATCACACCATGGTTTAGATCATTAGTTTTTTTGCACGTTCGAGGTCTTCAGCAGTATCGATTCCCACACCCTCAAATTGAGTTTCAACCATTTGAATTGTTTTTCCCATTTCCAAGTAGCGAATGGCTTCAATTTTTTCAGCCTCTTCTAGGGGAGTTGCGTCATGCTGATAAAAATCGATAAGTGCATTTTTACGAAATGCATACACCCCAACGTGCTTATAGACAGTCGCATGATTTTCCTGATTGCGTTGGTGAGGAATGGCAGATCGTGAAAAGTACAACGCACGATTGCTCAAGTCTGTGACGACCTTTACAACATTGGGATTGTTTATCTCTTCCGTGATTGGAATCATCAATGACGCCAGATCAATATCTTTATTTTGATCCGATTTAAAAATCTCAATTAAAGACGATAACCCCTCTGGAAGAATAAATGGCTCATCACCTTGCACATTGATTACGATGTCAACATCGAGGTCAACAACTGCCTCAGCAATGCGATCACTACCACAGTCATGCTCTTTTTGACTGCGAATCACATCACCCCCAAAGCCAGTGGCAACAGAAGCAATCTCGTTGCTATCAGTTACAATTATGACACGATCAAATAGACCAGACTGATCCACCTTTTCATAGGTGTGCTGAATCACAGGCTTGCCACACAAATCGGCCAAGAGTTTTCCAGGAAATCGTCTGGCATCGTATCGTGCAGGAATGGCAGCAATAATTTTCATACCACAAAACTACGATAAATCAATCGTTGATAAAGTCATCTTCATTGTAACCAATCAGAAATAGTTGTTCAGAAGCCCTTGTGATTGCTGTGTACAACCAACGATAATAGTCTAAAGAGGGTCCTTCTGGGAGATATGGCTTTTCGATAAAAACACGTTTCCATTGCCCACCCTGCGCTTTGTGACAGGTTAAAGCGTAAGCAAATTTAACTTGCAGAGCATTGAAAAAAGGATTTTTCTTTACCTCAGTGTATTGCTTATATTTTGGCATATGTGCATAGTCTTGTCGCACCTTATAATACAACTCATTTGACTGCTCATAGGTCAACGCATGACCTTCGGCATCCAAAGCATCTAAAATTAAAACAGTGTCGAAAGAATCTTGATCAGGATAATCGACCAACTGCACATGAACCCTTGCAAATCGAAATCCGTAAAGCTCCTGAAAAGATAGGATTCTTATCACCTCTATCACATCACCATTGGCGATAAACCCTGCTTGACTTTCAGTAGAGAGCCAGAAATAATTGTTTTTCACCACCAACAAAAGGTCACCAACTGCCAAGTCATTTTCCAAGCTCATAATTTGCGTTCGAATTTGACGATTATACAAATTAGCTCTCTTGTTTGAACGTACAATGATTGTAGTTTCTGTTCGCCCAACATCCTTATATCCATTTTCCAATGCGCCCTGAATGTCATACCCATCTTGCAAATGAGTAATATCGGTTTTGCCATTAATGCTAAATTGAAATGGATCAATAGTAGCGTTATTCATCAGTTTTCTCAGATTTGTTGCATTGAACAGTATTGCAGAAATCGCATTTTGCCGAAGAACCTCAGACAGTTGAGCTTCAACAACATCTACTGAAAAATATGATGACAAATAATCTTGATTTAAGGCAGGGCTAATCTCATGTTTGACAGGCGGTAACTGAGCCGTGTCTCCTACAAAAACAAGCTTGCATTGAAACCCTTCATGTACGTATTGAATAAGGTCTTGAAGTAGTGATCCATTTTGAAAGATTTTGGATGAAGATTCTTCATCTGCGATCATTGAGGCTTCATCGACTATAAATATAGCTTTTTTAAACTTATTTTTCTGAAGTTTAAACCGAATCCCTCCTTGCTTACCTTGCTGCGCAAAATAGATTCTTTTATGAATGGTAACTGCTTTGGTTTTGGCATAAGTCGACATCACCTTTGCAGCCCTGCCAGTTGGTGCCATCAAAACTGCCTTATACCCTGTCCTATGTAGGGGCTTCAGCAAAGATGCGATCAGCGTTGTTTTTCCAGTCCCTGCATAGCCTTTCAGTAAAAATATTTTGTTGAATGTGTTGTCGTTTATAAAATCAGAAAACCGATGAATTGCATCGATTTGGTCGTGCGTTGGCTTAAAAGGAAATTCGTTTAAAATATTCTGTTGGATAATCATAGGTTTGTGTGAGCTGTAAATGTAAGTTCTTTTCTGGTGTGTCTATTCAAAAAAAATTGTAGATTTGTTTGCATTCAAATTCATAATCATGAAAACCGGTATACAAGCATTACTCTGGGTTTTATGTGTCTTTTTCGCTTATAAAATTTATGACTCCATAAACGGCCCCATATCATTCAACAAAATCAAAACTGAAAGGTACGCGAAAGTCATTTCAAAACTTAAAGATATTGGAAATGCGCAAGCAGCCCATAAGGATGTATTGGGTTATTATAGCGATAACCTAGATAGCCTTGTCGCTTTCGTAAACACTGCTCAGTACACACTCACCCAAAAAAGAGACTCCAGCTACTTGGAGTTTGACAGAGTCTATCGTATCGACATGCTTCGCGAAGTAATTGTAATTGACACCTTAGGCTTTGCTTCTGTGAAAGATTCCTTATTTGGAGATTCAGAACGTTATAAAAATATGATGTATATCCCTATTAAAGGTCAAGAAGACAAACGCTTTAGTTTAAAAACTGATATACTGAACAACAATGGTTATCGCCTACCAGTTTTTGAAGTCAAAGTAAGTAAAGACATTATTCTTCACGATCAAGACAAATATTTGGTTTCTCTTGAAAAGGAAGTTATGTCCGTTGATGGTGTGAATGGCCCTGAAATTACGCTTGGTTCCTTAACCGAAGTTAGTACAAGCGGAAACTGGCCAACAACCTATGACTCAGCAGAACAATAATACATATTCTGACAAACAAAATAGACTGTCCATTCTAATCAATCGGAATGGACTTTCCTATTTAATATCTGACGCCGACAACAAAACTATTGTTGATTTTTCGTCCCATGATTTCGTCGATCATTCTTCCGAAGAAGAGTTGCATCACTTTGTACACAAATACCTCAACGAAAAGAAAATAGTTGAGCAATCGTTTTCAGATGTTCGTGTGTGTTTTGTCAACATCCTATCGTCTTTTGTCCCTCTGCCCCTTTTTAACAAAAACAAAAAAGCAACATACCTCAAAAATCATACAGATATCAGAATACAAGACTATGTGTCGTTTGATGACATTTCATCGACCCAAATTGTGAATGTTTACATACCCTACGTGAATGTAAACAATATGCTTCTCGAATCATTTGGGAAGTTTTCTTATGTGCACTGCAGCAGCTTATTGCTCGAGATTTTATCAAAAGAAAATACTGAAAATACCCACCCCTTGTGGTTTGTTCATATACAGTATGATTTGGCATATTATTTTTTATTTGTAAAAGGGAAACTCCAATTTTACAATGCCTTCAATTGGACTGATGAAAAAGATATACTGTATTACACGATAGCAGTTGCCAAAAAAAACTCTCTTGCTCTAGATCAAACAACCCTATTGATGAGTGGCCAAATTAAAGCTGGTGATAAGACTCATCAATTGTTGTCAAAATACATCCATAAAGCCAGCTTCTTCACCCCATCAAACAGTTCGAACAAATTGAGTTCAACTCTATTACATCCTCATGCCCATACTTTATTGACTGAGCTTTCAACATGCGAATTATAGCTGGCCATCATAAGGGTAGAAGAATAAGAATCCCAAAAAAACTTCCTGTTCGGCCGACGACAGATCGTGCAAAGGAGGCACTCTTTAGCATACTCAATCATAAAATTGATTTTGAATCAACTCACGTTTTAGATCTTTACAGCGGAACAGGGGCCATAGGGTTTGAGTTTTGTTCAAGGGGGTGCCCATCTGTGACGTCAGTTGATGCAAACCTAGCGTGTGTATTGTTTGTTGAAAATACAGCTAAGGATTTAGACCTTCCCATTCGATCCATTCGCATGACAGCAAAGAGTTATCTGAGTAAGTGTGTAAATGATTTTAACGTCATCTTTGCAGACCCACCTTATGACAATGGCATAGAAGAATTTGAAACGATCAAAGCAATCATTGAAACACGAAAACTCCTACGTTCAGATGGTTGGTTTATTTTTGAGCATACAGAGAAAATTGATTTCAGCTCGGACCAGGCACACAAAGAAACAAGGAAATATGGGAATTGTGTGTTTAGCTTATTCCAGTTTACAGACTAAGATTTACCCGCCCGAAACAATAGTTCTTTTTCCTCCTTTGTCAAGCTTGCATATCCTGACTGACTGATTTTATCAAGGATTGCGTCAATTTTTGCTTGATCGACTTCCGATTTATTTTGTTTAGGTTTGGGTTTTATTGAGGTATATACTTTGCGAACCTTGGTCTTTTTGAAAGAAAATAATGATGAAAAATATGAGACAATATTTGAAATCCATTGCCCAATATCGTTCCCTCGTGATATATTTCTTTGATAGATATAGCCAGTCATCGCACCACCCAAATGTGCAAGGTGACCACCAGCGTTACTGACAGGAATTTGAATCAAATCAAACACAACAAAAAACAATCCAATATAAATCAATTTGATATTGAATACCAATATCCTGACATCTTTATATGGCATATAACTACACATGAAAATAAGTACAGTCATCACCCCAGCTGATGACCCAATCAATCGAGGTGATTGGCCTTGAAAAGCAGGGAAAAGATTATAGCTTAAAACAAACGTTATTCCACCAATCAAAACCCCTAAAAAAAAAGTATTAATAAAGAGATTGGATTTAAACAGATTAACCATCATTCGACCTGCAAAATGGAGGATAATCATATTCCATAATATGTGTCCAAAATCACCATGGAAAAAAGCATAGCTTATCAGAGTCCAAGGTCGAAAAAGTAAATCATTGAAGTTGGAGGAGAGTTGAAACCAAGTGAAATACTGATCGAAAGGAGCAGAAAACAGATAAAAAACAGTTCGAAGCAGAAAAGGCAAAATAAAACATGCAACCAAGGTGACAATCAGTCGCTCGACCACGCCAAAGGTCTGGTATCGATATTTCATTTGATCAAAGAAATTCATAAGTCCCAACGATTGTTATTGAACTGTTGTTTTTTCCAATACCACATCATAATGAACCCAGTTACAGCACCACCAAGATGGGCAAAATGAGCGATTGGACCAAGTGAATAGGAGCTAAAACCAAAAAAGAGATCACTTGCGAGAAGAATGGGAACAAAATATTTTGCTTTGATCGGTATGGGAAGAAAAATAATCATCAGTTCTGTGTTGGGGAACAAGAAGGCAAAGGCCACAAGTATTCCATATAACGCCCCCGAAGCACCAACCATTGACATATTAAATGACGTTAAAAGTTGATTGAGTTCAGTTTGGGAAATAACATTCAACCACGCTGTATTATACTGTCCAGATTGCAATGTCTCTGTAAAAGCAGTTGCAGAATAACCTGCTTCCACGAGTTGCCCCACTACTGTGCTAATTTGAAAATAATTGATTCCCAGTTGAAGTGCTGCTGCCCCAAGACCAGTTGACAAATAAAAAAACAGAAACTTATTCCTACCCCACATTTGGGCCAACGTACCCCCAAACATCCAGAGTCCAAACATATTGAAAAGGATATGGTTTATGCTTCCATGCATAAACATATGGGTTACAACTTGCCATGGCACAAACTTTGGGTTTTGTGGATAATGCAAAGCGAGTAAATCATATGCTGTATTTCCCAGGCTCATAGAACCCAAGAAAAACAAAACATTGATTATAATCAGTTGTTTTACAATATCAGGTAGGGATCTCATACGTTCAATTTATTTTCTAAATCTTTAGTAGTCATCGAGACAAATATAAGTTTTCCATCTGGGCATCTCGAGGGCTCATCACATAAAAATAAATCTTTTATCAATCGAGATTGAGCGTGCTGATGCAAGTCTGCACCTGCGCGAATTGAACCATGCTTTGCCATTATTTTTGCCAACAATCGACTGAGCTTTACACCCTTTATCAATGGATCATTTTCGATCTCCTCGAGAAAATTAGACAGCAGATCAGGAACTGAATCGAGCGATAAACTGTTGTGAATTGCTGTGATCTCCAAGGCGTTGGCATCTGCATTTCCAAACGAAAAACCCATAAGTTCCAAAGTTTTTTGATGAGGACTAAATTCGGCAAACTGCTGTTGGTTCATATCCACTTGGATAGGAAACGCTAAAACCTGCGAAGGAACACTTCTGTCTTCAAATTGGCGAAGAAAAGAATCGTATAAAACGCGCTCGTGCGCACGATGTTGATGCACAAGAAGCAGACCTTCTGATCCCTTTGTAACGATATATTTTTTTTGGAGTTGAAAGCATGGCAAGTCACATTCTATTGGATTGTTATCAAAAATCTTCTCATTGTCTCGATTGGGCAAATCAATGTTTTGAAAACCCTCATATAAAGGTTCCCACGAAGACTCTTTTTGTTTCTCATCAAAAGGGTTAAATTTTCGATCAACCTGAATGCTAGGTGATTGATTCGGAGGCTTACTACCCAGAGGAACATCAAAGGATTGATTGCGATCAAAATCGAGTACAGGACTGACATTAAATTGTCCCAAACTATGCTTCAGAGCAGATCGGATGATAGCATATAACGAATGGTCATCTTCAAATTTGATTTCTGTTTTTGTAGGATGAATGTTGACATCGATAGTGTCAGTAGGGACAGTCAAATACAGCATATAGCCAGGTTGCATCCCAGGTGCCAAAAGACCCTCGAATGCTGCCATTACTGCATGATGAAGGTACGGGCTTTTGATAAAACGATCGTTGACAAAAAAGAATTGATGTTGCCTTGATTTTTTTGAAAATTCTGGTTTAAAAATAAATCCGTTTACGTTCAGGATATCGGTTGACTCTTGCACAGGCACTAATTTTTCGTTGGTGTTTTTACCAAACACTTGTACAATACGTTGGCGTAATTTTGTAGGTTCGAGCTGAAAAAGAATGGTGTCGTTGTTATAAAACTCAAATCGCACTTGGTGATGAACCAATGCCACACGCTGAAACTCATCAATCATATGACGCTGCTCAACATTGTTTGACTTCAAAAAATTTCGTCTTGCAGGAATGTTGAAAAACAAATTTTTAACAGCCATCGAGCAGCCTGTTTCGGTAGCTACAGCTTGCTGGTCTTTGATCTCACTACCCTCGGAAATAATTTCGGTTCCAACCTCATCATTTTTCGTTTTTGTGCGCATACGTACTTGCGAAATCGCAGCGATACTAGCCAAAGCCTCTCCCCGAAAACCTTTGGTCGAAATCGAGAATAAGTCTTCTGCTTTCTTGATTTTGGAGGTGGCATGACGCTCGAAACAAAGTCGAGCATCTGTTGTTGTCATCCCTTTTCCATTATCAATGACTTGAATCATTGCTTTGCCAGCATCCTTAATAATGAGTTTGATAGAAGTAGCTCCTGCATCAATGGCATTTTCCAGAAGTTCTTTTACAACCGAAGCTGGTCGTTGAACGACTTCACCAGCAGCAATCTGATTAGCTACATGATCTGGCAGTAAAGAAATGATATCAGGCATTTCTAATTTTTAAAAATAGACAAATCAAAGTCGAGTATATACAAAGCAATAAGAGTAAGTGAGATGAGGATGATAAAGAATAGGCGTGAAAACCCTCTGTTTGACCTGTTTCGTCTTTGCTGTCTTGCTGCTTGCCAATGGGCGCCAAAATCATTTGAATTGGCGATGTCTCTATATTTTGAAAAGGTAGAATCAAAATCATAGGGGTTTTCATCCTTTTTACCTATAAAATACCTAGGCGTATAATTAAAGCGCCTATTGGTTCGTTGTTTAAAAAAATTTATGCGCACAATGTGAACTTTGATGATGAATTAGAAAAATCAAAAATACAAAATGTCGTGTGTTTACTGACAACTAATCATTATGTATCTTCGCAGTCTATGAAAATCAAAAATATTCAGGAACTACAATCGCTATTGGATACGCCAAAAAGCATCGTCATTATCCCCCACACCAACCCAGATGGTGATGCCATAGGAAGTAGTCTTGGATGGATGCATTTTCTTCTGCAATACAGTCATCACGTTGAGGTGATTAGTCCCAATCAATACCCTGATTTTTTGAAATGGGTACCTGGCTCTTCTGCTGTGTCGATTTTTGAAGAAAATCCAACCAATGCAAAAGGTCTGATTGAACGAGCAGATCTCATTTTTACACTTGATTTTAATACGCTAAAAAGAATTGGTGAGATGGGCGTTGAAGTGTCGAAAAGTACTGCGAAAAAAATAATCATCGATCATCATCAAGAACCTGATGAATTTGCAGACCTCACATTTTCCTACCCATCATTGGGGTCGACATGCGAATTGGTTTATCATATCATTGCAGGCCTCGGGGGTGGAGACCAAATAGATGTCAACATAGCCACAGCACTCTATTTGGGTATTTTGACTGATACAGGCTCTTTTCGTTTCCCGTCAGTAACACCAACAACGCATAGAGTCGTAGCTCATTTGATTGAAGAAGGAGCAAATCCAACTGAGATTAGTCGTCTTGTGAAGGATACTGCCCATTTGGGAAGGCTTCAACTTTTAGGGATTGCGCTGAACAATCTACGTTTTGATGAATGCTTACGCACTGCAACCATCACCCTTAGTCATGTAGAACTCACAGCATGTAATTTTCAAAAGGGCGACTCAGAAGGAATCGTCAATTATGGATTGAGCATCTCAAATTGTGTGCTGGCAGTATTGATGATTGAACATCCGACAGATGGTTTTGTAAAAATGTCATTCAGGTCTAAAGGAAACTTTTCTGTCAATGATTTTGCGCGTGAAAATTTTTCAGGTGGTGGGCACCATAATGCTGCTGGCGGAAAGTCGGACCTTTCGCTTGAAGACACACACAAACTACTGATCAAAAAATTAGAACAATGCGAGGAAGACTTATCAAAGGTATAGTGTATACATTTGTTATGTGTACGCTGCAGAGTTGCACTGAACAGCAAGCGCGTAAACCCATACAGCAATCAAAAAGTCAGCACATCGAAAATTCTGCTCTAGAAAATCAGTTGAGGCTAGCTCGTGAGGTTGAAGTGATTGAACAGTGGTTAAAATCTCAAACGTCTGCATTTTCAGAAACGCCACATGGCATATTTTACAGCTATAACAACCCAAAGAATCGTCCAATTCTTCCCCCAGAAAACCTAAAAAAAATTTATATCCTTTTCGAACACCTAAATGGAGAACCAATATATGATTGGAAAATCTTTCAGAATCCAGTCTCCAATCAAGATGTGCCACAAGGCATTGTTTTGACACTCCCACACATACCTATTGGGGTTGAAACTTCAGTCGTGTTGACCTCTTTTTTGGCCTATGGTTCTTCAGGTGATGGATCATCCATTAGTCCATACACACCCATAATTGCACGTATTTATATACCTTTAATTCAAAATAAATTATCATGAAAATCACACACCTTTTCACAGCGATCATTGTTTTAGCCATTTTGAGTTGCTCTCCCAAGCTTGAGGATGGCATCTATGCCAAAGTCAATACCAACAAAGGAGAAATTCAATTGCAATTGACTTATGACCAAACACCAGTGACAGTGGCAAATTTTGTTTCATTGGCAGAGGGTACAAACATACAAGTTGATTCTATTTACATTGGCAAACCATACTATGATGGCTTGATTTTTCACAGGGTCATTCAGAATTTCATGATACAGGGTGGAGATCCAACTGGCACTGGACAAGGCAATCCTGGGTATAGATTTGACGATGAAATTGTACCTGAACTAAAGCATGATGGTCCAGGCGTTTTATCGATGGCAAATGCTGGTCCTAGCACAAACGGGAGTCAGTTTTTTATCACTCACAAAGAAACCCCTTGGCTCGATGGAAAACACACAGTGTTTGGTCGCGTAACTCAGGGGCAATCGGTTGTGGATTCGATTACGCAAAACGATACCATAATTGGTATTACCATCATTCGAAAAGGAAGGGATGCCAAAAAGTTTGATGCTGCCACCACTTTTGAAAACTATTTTTTAGAAAAAGATAAAGTGAAAAACTATAAGCGAGATGCCTTGTTAGCGTTGGAGCAATCTGCGACATACACAGACAGTGGTCTTGGGGTTGTGATTACCACTGAGGGGGATGGAGAAGCAGTTTCGACAGATAAAACTGTATTGACACATTATGCTGTTTATTTTGAGGATGGACGCTTGTTAGATACCAGTCTTGAGGATGTTGCAAGAGCATATAATATGTACAATCCTAACCGACCTTATCAGCCAATCCCTGCTCGCGTGGATGCTAGTGCTGCAATGATTACTGGATTTAAAGAAGGTTTACGACTATTATCAGTGGGGGACAAAGCAACCCTTTATTTACCTTATGAACTAGCATATGGCGCAAGTGGTGGACGTGGTATCCCACCTCAAACAAATCTAATTTTTGAGGTTGAAGTGGTCGGATTGGAGTAGAAATCGAGGGTTGCGCTGGTATCGATTCTTTGCAATTTCAATCATTCCGCAATGGCTGTTCCTGCAATGGATTAAGCGTTCGCCTGATCTTATTGATCAATTTTATACACAAGGAAATTATGCCTGGCTGTCTCAACTGAGCATACGACTGACAGCTTGGATTCCTTTTTCAATAGGGGATATATTCTATTCAATTGGTTGTTACTTTGTGCTAAAACATATATTTTATTTCAAGCTCTTGCGTCTTCGTGCAACACTCGTTAAAACCCTGGGATGGTTTGGGATTCTGTTCTTTGTGTTTCATCTGCAGTGGGGTTTCAATTATCATCAAACGCCTTTATCGATTCAAAATAATGTGCCATCGAGCTATTTGTCAGAGGAATTAGAAGCCTTTGCGCAACACCTCATTCAGCAAACAAATCAATTGCATGAAAAGCTAGCGCAAAATGATAGCGTTGTAGTCGAAATCAATTATTCTAACAGGCAAATTTTTGATGTTGCCACGCAAGCGATTCAAAAGCAACACCGATATCCTACCCCCAATATCAAAAAATCATCTTTTGGTTTGCTCTTGAGTTATATGGGCTATGGGGGTTATTTAAATCCCTTTACCCTTGAGGCTCAAGTCAATACGCGTCAACCCAAACTGCGAATACTCACAACAGCTGCCCACGAGATTGCACATCAGTTGGGCTATGCAGCAGAAGAAGAGGCCAACTTTATTGCAATCGACGCAGCAATAAAATCTGACAATGCATATATGCAATATGCTGGCTATCACCTTGCTTTGGGATATGCGCTTTCAGAATGTAGAAAGAGAGAGGATATTGATTACCAGCTTCTCTATCAAGACATCGATAAAGGTGTCATAAAACAGTTTCAACAGTTGTCAGCGTTTTGGCAGAATTACACAAATCCTTTTGAACCCTTATTTAAAAAAAGTTATGATACCTACCTAAAGGCAAACAGCCAATCAGCAGGTATCAATAGCTATAGCTTGGTTGTTGGTTTGCTGCTACATCATTTCCTAAACGACTAGTCCAGTACAACTGGCGCGCCAGCAGCTTCCATTTGAGATGATACTGCCTTAACTGCCGAAACAAATGATGTAATCATCGGATTGATTTCTGTAAACAAGTTCTCAGCAACCTCAAAGCTTTTCATGTGAAGTGGCGTTGGTCCATAGGAGTTGCCATACAGTCCACTTGCTGCAAAATACAATCGATAGGATAATGTGAGGTCATCCTTTTCGCCCACTTCAGCCTTAGACGAACTACCTTCCATCAACCTGCTGATTTCATTCATTAACTCACGCAAACTGTGCAACCTTGATGACAAATCCACCTGACTGTTATCGACATAAGGAAGTGCCTTTAGAAGTGTTTTTAAATGTTTTGAAGATTTTTCAAATGAATGATTTGCAATATCAATCGCTTTATCTAGAGCGACCAATTTCTCAATAAACTTGTAACGCTGGTCAGCAATAGGATTCTCTAAAACATTTTTTCGAATTTGCTCCACTTCAAAAGTTTGTGGCCCTGCAAGCGCTGTGATTTTTCCATCAATCTGTTGATGTAAACGCACTGTATAATTGCCAGGTTCAACGTCGAGGCGTAAAGCGTTCAGCGTTTTTCGCTTCGAGTTGGCATCTGCAACGCTGATATAGGGCTGCTTCAAGTCCCAATTCACACGCTGAACTCCATTTTTGTGAGGAGCATAAATTCGATCAACGACTTCTCCGGATTCATCTTCAATCACTAAAACCAACTGTGGTTTTGATTCATTTTTCTCTGCATCAAGTGCCTCCCATCCTGGGAATGGAATATCTGCTGTCTTTTTGTCCTTTTCTGTCTTTTGACGAGAAGACTTCAGCGTCATATGAGCCTCTTTGAGATAAAAGGTAAACATGGCGCCATATTTTGGATTTTCTGCAGTATAAAATGACCCCCCTTGACTAGAGGTTCCCCCTCGAATTTGGTGATACTGAAGTGCATTTCGAGGTTTAAATAGCATCGCCGATTGTTGTAGGCTTTCAGCTTTGATGTCGCGCAATGGGCTATAATCATCCAACACATAAAAACTGCGCCCAAAGGTCGCTAAAACAAGATCGTTTTCCCTTTTTTGAATGGCAAGATCACGAACTGAAATGGTAGGTAAACCAGTTGAAAATTTGTGCCACTCACTTCCTTGATTCAAACTCATATAAACGCCATACTCTGTTGCAAGAAACAATAAGTTGGGGTTAATGTGGTCTTGTACAATTCTCCAAACCAGCGTTCCATCAGGTATGCCTTTTGTAATTGACACCCATTTTTCTCCCCCATTTGTGGTCTTATAGAGGTAAGGCGAATAATCTCCATATTTATGATTATCAAGGGCTACATAAGCCACTTGGTCATTGTGAAGATCTACCTTTATATCATTGACAAATGCTGTTGATGGGGATCCAGGTAGCTTATCAACCGTCATTTTTGTCCAAGAATCCCCTCCATCATTGGTGTATTGGATAATTCCATCATCTGTACCAGCATATAAAAGATCAGGGTTTGATGTTGATTCGCTTAGTGATGTGATCGTATTGTAGGTTGACATTGCATACACATCCCAAGGATTGTCAAAACTTTGCTGACGCCCCATGATAGGTAAAGCCAACCGTTCTTCATCTTTTGTCAAGTCTTGTGAAATTGGTGTCCAGCTATCCCCACGATTATCAGATCTCCACACACGCTGAGTTCCAAAATACAATCGTTTGGGGTCGTGATGACTGACAAGGATAGGCGAATCCCAATTATAGCGTTCGTATGGCTCTCCTACGCCACTTTGAGGCTTAATATATATGGACTCCATAGTGGTTTTATCGATTCGATAAAGGTTTCCTTGCTGCCACTGTGCATAAACGATATCTGGGTTGCCAGGCTCAGTTGCAGGTTGATGGCCATCCCCTCCGAGTAACACATACCAATCTGCATTTGATATGCCATTGGTTCGTAACGTGCGTGAGGGGCCTCCTTGGGTGTTGTTATCTTGCGTACCTCCATAAATGTTATAAAAAGGTGCTGCATCATCAACTGCGAGCTTATAAAACTGCGTTAAGGGGAGGTTGTTGACGAACTTCCAAGTTTTGGAATCGTCAAAGGATTCATAAATACCACCATCAGTACCAAAAAGGAGATAGTTTGGATCATTCTTTTTAAATGTCAATGAATGATTGTCAGAATGTTTGTTAGCTTCACTCATAGTATAGAATGTTTTTCCGCCATCTTCAGAAACAAGCGCACGAACATTCATCAAATAAATTCGATCGAAATGATGAGGAGAAGCAACAAGCTCTTGATAGTAGTGAGGACCTGTACCACCAGAAACTGTGTCTGACATTTTTGTCCAACTACCACCACTGTCTGATGAACGATAAACTGCTCCTTTACGACGATCGAGCTCGATTGCTGCATATAGGATTTTAGGATTCATCGGAGAAATAGCCAATCCAATTTTACCCATGTTGGATGATGGAAGTCCATTATCGATTTTAACCCATGTTTCGCCTCCATCAACAGTCTTGTACAGCGAAGTTCCAGGACCTCCGCCCATGTGAGCAGCTACGTTTCGATGTCTTTGCCAACTTGCGAGATACAAAATGTCAGGGTTGGTTGGATCAATGACAAGATCAGTAACGCCTGTCCACTTGTTGATGCTGAGTTTGTTCACCCAATTTTTACCACCATCAGTAGATTTGTACAAGCCTCTTTCCCCTCCAGAGCTCCAGAGAGGGCCTTGCGACGCCACCCAAATGGTGTTCGAATCGTTTGGATGAACAATGATTTTTGAGATATGTTCTGATTTTTTCAAACCCATATCTTGCCACGAGGATCCAGCATCTGTACTGCGATAAATCCCATGCCCTATTCCAACATGACGGCCACCAACATTTTCTCCAGTACCCAACCACACAACTGAAGAGTTGTTTGGGTCAAGAGTGATGCAACCAGTTGAGTAAAAGGACTCGTTATCAGTAAGTGGGGTCCAAGTTGTTCCAGCATTTGTGGTTTTCCAGGTACCCCCAGAACCAACTGCTACGTACCAAACATTTTCATTTGTAGGATCAATTGCGATATCTGCAATACGACCAGACATAAATGCAGGACCTACACTACGAAAAGAAAATCCACTTAAAGCAGATTGCAATTCACTCTTTTTTTCATCTTCTTGCGCAAAACAAAATGAAGAAACTAGGTTATAGGATATTGTCAAAAATATCATTAATAAATTTTTCATATTACAGTATTTTATTTATTAAAAATACAAAAATTAAGTATGAAATATTGCATTTGAATTGATGAAATATGAGTTACGCTATCTATTTTTGCAATCGAAATGAAAGTAAAGCAAACAATAGAGCTAAACATTACTGGAATCGCTGCCAAAGGAATGGCGATTGGACGAACAAATGAGGGTGTTGTTATTTTTGTAAAAGGGGCTGTTCCTGGGGATATTGCTCTAGTGTTTCTTTACAAAAAAAGGAAAAATTATTTTGAGGGTCGGGTCGAAAAGTTAATCGTTCCAAGCCCTGACCGAACAACAGCCAAATGCGATCACTTTGGAACTTGTGGCGGTTGTCAATGGCAACATCTTTCATACACAGCACAGTTGAAACACAAGGCACAAGAGGTCAATCAAAATTTTGTGAAAATCGGTGATTTTGATTTTCCTACGCTTAACAAAATTGTACCAAGCAAGTTGCAATATAATTATCGAAACAAGATGGAGTATAGCTTCTCCAGCAGTCGATGGCTCACCAAAGCTGAAATTGAATCTGGAGAAGTGATTAATCGAAATGCTTTGGGGTTTCATAAACCCCGAATGTGGGACAAGATTGTACACATCGATGAATGTTTTTTACAACAAGAGCCGGGGAATCAAATTCGAAATTTTATTCATCAATATGCCATGGATAAAGGGATGAGTTATTATGATCTAAAGAATAAATCAGGGCAGTTGCGCAGCATGATGATTCGTACAGCATCAACTGGACAGATCATGTTAGTCATTCAGTTTTTTGAAAATCATAAAAAAGAAAGAGACGATTTACTAGAAGCGATCATTGATAAGTTCCCACAAATCACTTCACTTCATTATATCATCAATCAAAAAGCAAACGATAGCATCTATGATTTAGATGTCATTTTACATGCTAGAAATCCACATATTGAAGAAGAAATGGAGGGGTTGCGCTTTTGGATTACGCCAAAGTCTTTTTATCAAACCAACTCTATGCAAGCGTATGAGTTGTATAAAATTACTCGTGATTTTGCTGGTCTAACTGGGAATGAGATTGTTTATGACCTCTACACTGGCTTGGGAACCATTGCACAATTTGTTGCAAAGGAAGCAAAACATGTTGTTGGGATTGAAGCAATTCCTGAAGCAATTGTTGCAGCAAAAGAAAATGCAAAGAGAAATAAACTGTCCAACGTAGATTTTGCTGCAGGCGATATGAAAAAAGTTTTTACGGATGATTTCATCGCAACGCATGGCACCCCAGATGTTGTCATAACAGATCCCCCTCGAGAGGGCATGCACAAAGATGTCGTCAAGCAATTGCTTAAGATCTTACCAAAACGAATTGTATATGTGAGTTGTAATTCTGCGACACAAGCACGAGATTTAAGTCTGTTGAGTGGTCATTATTCAGTAAAAAAAGTGCAGCCTGTCGATATGTTTCCCCACACTCAACACGTAGAAAATGTTGTACTTTTGGAAGGAATCCATGTATAAATTTCGCTATCTATTATTGATACTACTGCTTCACTTGAGTTGTGAACCAGACGATGTGTGCAACATAGAAAACCCATCAACACCACAACTCGTCTTTCGCTTGTATGATGCCAACCAGCCTAGTCAGCTCAAGTCAGTTGACAGCTTGAGGGTTAAAAATACTGAAAATGAATCTGTATTGCAATTGATTAATACTGATTCAATTGCAATTCCTGTTCAAATCAAAGCCAACAAAATGAATCTCGATTTTACAATATCAGCAGGGATGAGTGATGAACTGTTAATCGATTACCAAACACAGGATATGTATTTGAGTCGCGCATGTGGGTTTCAAAGTACATTTATCATAAATGAAATCGAAATCGGCAGCAATCAAAGTTGGATAAACACAATTGAAATTGTAACGAACGAAGTCCTTGTAGATACCCTTGCTCATGTTAAAATCTATCACTAATTATTTGCTATTTTTCATGGTTTGTATTGGCTATGCGCAGGACAGCATTCCAAAATATACAGAAAGATATAGCATTCGCTTTGGGATTGATATGAGTAAACCCATTCGCTCTATGATCGAAAACGACTATAAAGGGCTAGAACTCACTGCTGATTATCGAATAACAAAAAAGCTATATCTCGCAGCAGAAGTAGGAATGGAAGACAAACGTGTTGTAAGTGAAACACTTGACTTCCAGACTAGTGGAGAATATATCAAGCTAGGTGTTGATTTCAATTTGTTCAACAACTGGGAAGGGATGGAGAATATGCTGCTGACAGGTTTTAGGCTTGGCACAAGTACTCATGGCCAACAGCTCAATGGTTATGCAGTCAGGCAGCTCGATCAACTTTGGGCAGAAGACTTATACAAATCACTAGATCAACCCCTAATGTTCGATAATTTGAATGCGAATTGGATTGAAATTATTGCAGGAGTTAAAGCTGAATTACTGAACAACTTGTATATGGGCATTAGCGTTCGGATGAACTATTTGATCAATGACAAGGAGGTCACCAACTTCAGTAATCTCTATATTCCAGGTTATCATCGTGTATCTGAGGCCAGCCCTTGGGGCGTGGGTTTGAACTATACGATGATGTATCAGTTTCCAATTTATCGCAGATGATTTTTGATTGTATTAAGATTAAAAAAAGAACAGTTGCAAACTAAAAAAAAATATCTAATTTTGCACCCCTAGGCTCAACCGCTGGCGATGGTCGTGAATGTTGTTCTTATTTATTTTTTAGCTAGAAATCATGGAACAATTAGTTCAGTATGTTCAAGACGAATTCGTCGAGAAAAAATCATTCCCCTCATTTCAGGCGGGTGACACCATCACAGTTTACTATGAAATTCGCGAGGGCGAAAAAGTAAGAACCCAGTTCTTCAAAGGAGTTGTGATCCAAATCAAAGGTACTGGAAGCACAAAGACATTCACCATTCGAAAAATATCTGGAACAGTTGGTGTTGAGCGTATATTCCCGTTCAATCTGCCGACCATACAGAAAATCGAAGTTAACAGTCGTGGTAAAGTACGTCGTTCACGTATTTTTTACTTCAGAGAATTGCGAGGCAAAAAAGCGCGAATCAAGGAAAAAAAGAATTAAAACTTCTGATTTTTAAAGACCCTCCTTTCTGATAGATTTTTTTGAATTTTTACTCTGTTTTTTTGAGAATATTATAACAATCTGAATAGTATTGAAAACGTTGATGCTCTTTGGCTTTCACGTTGTATATTTGCGCCACCAAAAAAAAAGTCATGACCAAAATTAAAGTTGCTAAACCTGTTGTCGAAATCAATGGTGATGAAATGACAAGAATCATCTGGAAGTTTATAAAAGAACAACTCATCCTACCCTACATTGACGTTGAACTTTTATACTACGACTTAGGCCTAGAAAGTCGAGATGCCACCAATGATCAAATTACAATCGATGCTGCCAATGCAATTAACAATCATAAGGTTGGTATTAAATGTGCAACGATTACTCCCGACGAAAATCGTGTAGAGGAGTATGGCTTAAAGAAGATGTGGCGATCGCCCAATGGCACGATCAGAAACATCGTTGGAGGTACAGTATTTCGAGAGCCTATTATTATGAAAAATGTTCCGAGATATGTACAAGGTTGGACAAATCCCATATGTATTGGTCGTCATGCCTTTGGAGATCAGTACAAAGCAACTGACACTGTTATAAAAGGCAAAGGGAAACTCACAATGACTTTTACACCTGAAAATGGCAGTGAATCAAAAACTTGGGAGGTTTATGATTTTCAAGAGGGTGGTGTTGCAATGAGCATGTATAATATTGATTCATCCATTTATGGATTTGCTCGCTCGTGCATGAATCGTGCATTGAGCAAAGGCTGGCCATTGTATTTCAGCACCAAAAACACCATCATGAAAGCTTATGATGGTCGCTTCAAAGACATTTTTGAAGAAGTGTATCAAAATGAATTCAAAACAAAGTTTGATGAAGCAGGCATACACTACGAGCATCGCCTGATCGATGATATGGTCGCTGCTGCTATGAAGTGGAATGGTGGATTTGTTTGGGCATGTAAAAACTATGATGGAGACGTGCAGTCGGATACAGTTGCGCAAGGGTTTGGATCGCTAGGGCTGATGACTTCAACCCTTGTCACTCCTGATGGAGAAATCATGGAAGCTGAAGCAGCACATGGTACAGTGACGAGACATTATCGCCTCCACCAAAATGGTGAGGAAACATCTACAAACCCTATCGCATCTATTTTTGCTTGGACACGTGGACTTGCACATCGTGCCAAACTAGATAACAACCAAGAGCTTGCAAACTTTTGTGAAACTCTTGAAAAGGTTTGTATTCAAACAGTGGAAAGTGGCAAAATGACCAAAGACTTGGCATTGCTTATTCATGAGAAAAACCTCAAGAGAGAGCATTATCTCAATACCCAAGAGTTTTTAGATTCTATCAAAGAAAATCTAGATAAGGCTCTACGCTAATCTGTCGGATTTGATACAAATGATATCAATTATTCAAAAAATAATTGAATCTTTTCATCTATATAAAAGTTAGATATGGACATCACTACAATCATCGGACAAATTTTTTTACCAGTTTCTTTGGCAATCATCATGTTTGGCATGGGTCTTACCCTAGTCATTGGGAATTTTGTTAGAATTTTTACCTATCCAAAGGCAGTGCTCGTTGGACTGATCAACCAAATCATACTTCTACCAATCATCGGTTTTTCGATAGTGGTCCTCTTCAATCTAAGCCCTACCATGGCAACTGGAGTCATGATTCTATCCCTCTGTCCAGGAGGTCCAACAAGTAACCTGATCACGCAAGTGTCTCGAGGAAATATTGGTCTTTCTGTCACCTTGACTGCTCTTGCAAGTCTTATCACAGTATTCACAATCCCAGTCTTGCTTTCTGAGGCCATTGCTTATTTCACTGGAAATACAGGCGTTGTGATCGAGTTGCCTGTACTGCAAACAATGCTTCAAATTTTGGTCATTACTGTCATCCCCATTGCAATAGGCATGATGATTCGAAAACGAAATGAAGGCTTTGCCTTACGAATGGAAAAACCAATGCGTACTGCCTCAACTGTTCTCTTTGTTATTATTTTCCTGGTCATCATTGTTGCCAATAAAGACAATTTGGTACAAGCAATGAAAGAAGTTGGACTTGCGACATTGCTGCTCAACTTACTTACAATGGGGCTTGGGTTTCTTACTGCCAAACTGTTTGGCATCGCTGGAAATAGCCAAATAACAATCACCATAGAAAGTGGTATTCAAAATGGAACACTGGCTTTTGTTATTGCGACCACCATCCTCAACAACTTCGAAATGGGACTACCAACAGGTGCATATTCAATATGGATGTTCATAACAGGTGGTATCCTCATGTGGCGCTTGGGAAGCAAAAAACCCAGTTAATTGTATATTTGTCAAAATTGCTATGCAAATGCGCCATATTGGTTGTGTTACCCTATTCCTGTTTTTGTTTCAATTTTTGTCGGCTCAAGATCGAGTCACAATCAGTGGGGATGTTTCTGATTCATTATCCAAGGAAACCCTTCTTGGGGTTACCATACTCATCAATGAGCTCAATACAGGAACGGTTACAAATAGCTATGGTTTTTACTCCCTTAGTATCCCTCCTGGCGAATACACAATCTCTGTACAATACCTAGGTTATCAATCACTTCGGTTCCCTATATCACTGAACGAAAACATCAAACAAAATATATTGCTAACCCCTGCAGCAGAGGAACTCGATGAAGTTGTTTTGATTGACAATACAGAAAGAGTCAACATCAAAAAACCTGAAATGAGTGTCAACCGCCTTCTTTCAAAAACAGTCCTACAAACACCTGCTGTTTTTGGAGAACCTGATGTACTCAAAACCATTCAGTTGCTCCCAGGTGTAACAAGTGCTGGTGAAGGGGCTTCTGGCTTTAATGTACGTGGTGGGTCTGCTGATCAAAACCTAATCCTTTTGGACGAGGCTACCATTTACAACTCTTCACACCTCTTTGGATTTTTCTCTGTATTCAATCCTGATGCGATTAAAGATTTGCGACTCTATAAAGGGGGCATCCCAGCCAAATATGGTGGGCGACTTGCATCTGTTTTGAATATCTACCAAAAGGAAGGAAACAAAGAAGAGTTTAAGCTCAACGGTGGTATTGGACTCGTAACCAGTCGCTTACTTGCAGAGGGACCCCTAGGCAAAGGAAGCTTTGTCGTTGGTGGAAGGGGAACTTATGCCCATTTATTTTTAAAACTAACTGACAATCCGAATAGTGCATATTTCTACGACCTAAACACCAAAATGAGTTTTCCAATCAATGATCAAAATAAACTCTACCTCTCAGGCTATTTTGGAAGAGATGTGTTTAATGTCGACGAAAGCTTTGTGAACACCTATGGAAATGCTGTATTTAATTTGAGGTGGAATCATCTGTTTTCACAACGCTTATTTTCAAATCTATCGCTGATTTACAGTGACTACTACTATGGTTTGTTGCTTGATTTTGCTGGTTTTGATTGGGATTCTGGTATTGAAAACCTCAATCTAAAATATGATTTCTCTTATTTTGCAAACGATAAAACAAGTCTAGACTTTGGGCTGCAATCGACTTACTATACCTTTAACCCTGGCTATATCGAACCTGCTCGATTGGACTCAGGTATCAATGCTGAGCAGTTGCAAAAGAAATATGCGATGGAGCATAGTGTTTATGTAGATATTTCACAAGATCTTTCATCCTCATTTTCTTTTCAGTTTGGCATCCGTTTCAATCATTTTACAAGGTTAAAACAAGATGGCCTTTTTACTTATGAAAACGGAATGTCAACTCGCTTCAACAACTCATTGGGAATCTATGAAAAAGGAGTTCCTACAGGCCTCTACAATGCAAATAAATCATCTGCAACTTATAGCCATATCGAACCAAGAATCACTTTGTCGTATGCCATGGAAAACAGTGCTTTCAAAGCATCTTACAATCGCCTAAATCAGTACCTCCACCTGATTTCCAACACCAGTTCCCCAACACCCCTTGACATCTGGGCGCCGAGTGGTCCACATCTAAAACCCCAACAACTCGACCAATGGGCCATTGGTTATGTTATAGAAACACAATCTCAAAAAAGTATTGAAATTGAAGGCTTTTATAAAAATGTCAGCAATCGACTAGACTATATCGATGGTGCTGATTTGGTTGCAAATGATGCTGTGGAACAAGTGACAATGCCAGGGATTGTTCGTGCGTATGGTGCAGAAATATTAGTTAAAAAACCCATTGGAAAACTACAATATTGGTTGGCTTACACTTGGTCGAAATCAGAGCAAAAAACAGAAGGGCAAGAATTTGGAGGTCCAGGCATCAATGATGGCAATTGGTACCCAAATGCATTTGACAAAAGACATGATCTGAGCGTGAATGCAAGCTACCAACTGAACAATAAATGGAGTTTTAATGCCAATTTCTTATATCAAACTGGACAGCCGACAACCTACCCCGTTGGTCAGTATGAGTTTGGAGGACTTCGAGTCCCCAATTATGGCAAGCGAAATAGCAATCGGTTTGCAGATTACCATCGCATGGATATATCAGCAACACTAAAAAGACCCCCAAAAAAGAATCGACAAGGAAGTTGGATTTTTGGTATCTACAATGTCTATAATCGCAAAAATGCTGCGAGTATCAACTTTCGTCAAAACAGGGAAACGCAACAAAATGAAGCTGTACGATTTTCAATTTTTGGAATCGTACCTTCTGTAATGTATCGAATTGATTGGTGATGAGAAAAATAGTCTTTTTACTTAGCATTGTGTTTATTTCATGTGAAGATGTGATCACAGTCGATCTTTCACAAACTCCTGAACAAGTCGTTATTGATGCAGAACTCAGCCGACCACAGGGAGGTGGTGCAGCCCAACTTCGTGTACTTGTGACCAAAACAACTGACTATTACAGTGCTGATATCATCATTGTAGATGATGCCTCTGTGTCTTTAATGTTCGATAATCAAGTCTTGTTTGCCAATCACACAGAGGGTGGTGAATATCTTCTAGACGTCCCTGAAATCACCATTGACAAAGAATATCAATTGGTTGTCGATGTAGATGGAGTTCTCTACACTGCAACAGAAGAGTTGATTCTTTCTGGCACATTTGATGGAGTAGTGCAAGGAGATGGTCAGCTTTTTAGTGGCAATGAAACCGAGGCATTGATCACATTGACCGATCGCCCTGGTCTTGGCAACTACTACCTTTTCGATTTTTCATACAACAACCTTTTTGTAACTAGAGATCGCTTTTATGACGGACAACAATTTACCTTCTCGTTTTTCTATGACGATTTGTTACCAAAAAACGAGGAAGTCATCATTCGTATGCTTGGAATAGACAAAGACTTCTTTACATATATGCAAATTTTATTGAGCCATAGTGGCCAAAATGGTGGTGGCCCTTTTGCAACAGCAACATCAACCCTACTGGGCAACTTTGTCAGCTCAGAAAAAGAAAGCATTGCATTGGGTTATTTTAGGGTGGTTGAATCTAGCTCACTTCCATTTACAGCCGAATAATTACATTTGTGTATGAGCTTCACTAAAATCACAGAAGCCGAATCAAACCACGACAACCTCGAGCAAATGAGTGTGGAAGAGTTGGGTCTTGTCATCAATGATGAGGATCAAAACGTAGCAAAGGCTGTGAAAAAAATCCTACCTACAATCAACATATTTATAGATGCTACCTTACCCAAAATGCAACAAGGAGGTCGATTGATTTACCTCGGGGCAGGCACTAGTGGGCGATTGGGAATACTCGATGCTTCTGAATGCCCTCCCACTTTTGGGGTTTCGCCAGACCATGTGATTGGCTTAATTGCTGGTGGTGATGCTGCCATTAGAACTGCTGTTGAAGGTGCCGAAGACGACTCTGAACAAGGATGGAAAGATTTGGAAAACCTTCACATTTCGACGCTGGACACTGTCGTGGGTATCGCTGCTTCAGGAACCACACCTTATGTTGTTGGTGCTATCCAAGCATGTAAATCGAAAGGAATCACTACTGCAGGTATCAGTTGCAACCTTGGAAGCCCTTTAGCAGAAGAAGCAGATTACCCAATTGTCCCAGTCGTTGGACCCGAAGTGATCACTGGCAGCTCGCGAATGAAAGCTGGAACAGCGCAAAAAATGATCCTCAATACAATCTCAACAGTTTTGATGATCAAGCTAGGACACGTCAAAGGCAATCGAATGGTTGATATGCAACTGTCAAATCAAAAACTACAAGAAAGAGCAGTTCGGATGGTTTGTGAATCATCAGCTGTCGATGAAGAAAAAGCGATAGAATTGTTGCAAATCCATGGAAGTGTTCGGTTTGTATTAAAACATTTAGGGGTATGAATAAAGAGCTTCTTTTTAGAGGGATTTCTCGTCTTTTTGTCGCTATTCTTTTTGCCTTTATAGGTCCAGTCGTGTATACTTCGGCTGTGCGTAACGAAGAACATCCATTTTTTATACCTGTTTTGGGTGTTGGATTGATTGCATGTGCTCTTGCAATACTTTATGGTTTTATTGGGATAAAACTCCTTGTCAAAGGTTTCTTCAATGAAAAATAAATTTACCATTGAAAGAGCCCTGAATCGTATTATCTTTGTGACTTTGACAAATAACTGATGATTAAAGTTCGACTACCAGACGGAGCGATTAAAGAGGTGAAAAAAGGAACATCAGCTCTTGATATTGCTACCTCTATTAGCGAGGGGCTTGCGAGAAATGTATTGACAGCAAGCTACAACGATCAAGTTGTTGAAGCGCTTACGCCACTGCAAAACGATGGTGATTTGGTTCTATACACTTGGAACGATCCAGATGGCAAAAAAGCATTTTGGCATTCATCTGCGCACGTGCTTGCACAAGTTCTTCAAGAATTTTATCCAGGATGCAAGCTCACTATTGGTCCTGCTATCGATCAAGGGTTTTATTACGATATCGATCCTGCTGGTCACACTGTTACAGAAAAAGATTTTGATGCGATTGAGAAACGAATGATTGAGGTTTCTCGCGAACAACATGCCTTTATGATGCGCTCAGTCTCCAAAAAGGAGGCGTTGACCTTTTATCAAAAAGAAAAAAATCAATTTAAAACTGAACTCATTGAAAATCTTGAAGATGGGGAAATCACTTTTTGTGATCATGCCAACTTCACAGATCTCTGCAAAGGGGGGCACCTCCCTCACACTGGGTTTATCAAAGCTGTGAAACTCACAAACATCGCTGGTGCCTATTGGCGTGGAGATGAAACCAAGCCTCAACTTACTCGTATTTATGGGATTTCATTCCCAAAACAAAAGTTACTCAAAGAGCATCTTTTACTTGTTGAAGAAGCCAAAAAGAGAGACCATCGCAAACTTGGAAGTGAGATGGATTTGTTTACTTTTTCCAAGAGAGTTGGTCAAGGCCTTCCCTTGTGGTTGCCAAAAGGTGCTGCACTACGAGAAAGGTTAGAGCGTTTTCTCAAAGAAGCGCAGCGAAAAGCTGGATATGAACAGGTTGTTTCACCCCACATTGGTCATAAAGAATTATACACAACCTCTGGTCATTATGAAAAGTATGGTGCTGATAGCTTTCAGCCAATCAAAACCCCCTCAGAAGACGAGGAGTTTTTGCTCAAACCAATGAACTGCCCTCACCACTGTGAAATTTTTAGCTCTCGAAGTTGGAGTTATCGTGATTTACCAAAACGATACGCAGAGTTTGGAACTGTTTATCGCTATGAACAGAGTGGTGAACTTCATGGGCTCACACGAGTGAGGGGATTCACGCAAGATGATGCACATATTTTCTGTACGCCCGATCAGCTAGATCATGAGTTTAAAGCAGTAATCGATCTTGTCTTATATGTTTTTAGTTCCTTAGGTTTTGAAGATTTCACAGCACAAGTTTCTATTCGAGACCCAAACAACCCCGATAAATACATTGGAAATGTTGAAGATTGGGATAAAGCCGAGCAGGCGATTATGAATGCTACCAAAGAAAAAGGACTCAATTATGTCGTCGAATCAGGTGAAGCTGCATTCTATGGTCCCAAGTTGGACTTCATGGTAAATGACGCATTGGGAAGGAGCTGGCAATTGGGCACGATTCAGGTAGATTACAGCTTACCAGAGCGATTTGATCTTACCTACAAAGGAAATGACAATAAACTTCACAGACCAGTGATGATTCACCGTGCACCCTTTGGTAGTTTAGAAAGATTTATTGCAATTCTCATCGAACATACTGCTGGAAACTTCCCTGTTTGGCTAACGCCAGATCAGGTGAATATCCTTTGCGTTAGTGATAAGCACGAAAAATACGCTAAAAAAGTTTCTCAATTATTGGAAAATAACGAAATTCGCACCCTCGTTGATAACCGAAATGAGACCATTGGAAAGAAAATTCGGGAATCTGAGCTACAAAAATTTCCTTACATGATTATCATTGGGGAGAAAGAGGTATCAGAATCTAAGGTTTCTGTTAGAGAACACGGCGGGAAAGATTACGGAGCTATGTCTCTGGACAATTTTGTTCAACTGGTTGAAAAAACCATTGAATGTGAAGTAAAAGAATTTAAACTGTAAAACACGCGTTATAGCCATACGAAGAAGAAGAGGCAGAGGCCCTCATCGAGTGATAAAACAAGACCCACACAAGATCAATAATAAGATCATGGCTAGTGAGGTACGTCTTGTTGGTGATAACGTTGAAATGGGGATTTATCCTATTGAAAAGGCTATGAGTATTGCTAGTGAGCTTGAGTTGGATTTAGTTGAGATATCACCAAACGCAACTCCCCCTGTATGTAAAGTTATCGACTATAAAAAGTTCTTATACGAGCAGAAAAAGCGTGAAAAAAATTTAAAAGCCAAAGCGAGTAAAGTTGTATTAAAAGAGATTCGTTTTGGACCACAGACAGATGAGCACGACTATGCTTTTAAAAAGAAGCATGCGATAAAATTTCTTGAAGAAGGGGCAAAACTAAAAGCTTTTGTGTTTTTCAAGGGTCGATCGATCATATTTAAGGAACAAGGACATATTTTGTTACTACGATTGGCGCAAGATCTAGAAGAGTATGGCAAAGTTGAACAGCTCCCGAAATTGGAAGGGAAAAAGATGATCATGTTGATGAACCCTAAAAAATAATAAATACGGAAATCATGCCGAAGCAAAAAACAAAATCGAGTGCAAAAAAGCGTTTCAAGTTGACCGGAACCGGGAAGATCAAACGCAAACATGCATTTAAAAGTCATATTTTGACCAAAAAGTCAAAAAAGAGAAAATTAAAGCTTACACATTCGACCTTGGTTCATGAAGCCGATGCAGACAATGTGAAACAACAACTTCGATTGAAGTAAAAATTGGTATATAACCCTGAGGCTGGTATAAAAAGAGCATTGACTTGCCACCTCCCTCAAAAACAATAAATTAAAATGCCTAGATCAGTAAACGCAGTAGCCTCTAAGGCTCGAAGAAAAAAGATGATGAAGTACGCCAAAGGATACTTTGGACGTCGAAAAAATGTGTGGACAATTGCCAAAAATGCTGTTGAAAAAGCATGGGTATATGCTTACAGAGATCGAAAAAACAAAAAAAGAAGTTTTCGCTCACTTTGGATTGTTCGTATCAACGCTGCAGCTCGTTTGCATGGTATGTCTTACTCTCAATTTATGGGAAAAATAAAAGCTAACAATATCTCATTAAACAGAAAGGTTTTGGCTGACCTCGCGATGAATCACCCAGAAGCATTTAAAGCTGTGGTGGATAAAGTGAAGTAAAATTTGTTTAAAAATATCGATCATAAAAACACGCTTCGGCGTGTTTTTTTTAAAATGGAACTCCATCGTCGCCTTCAAAAGCATCGTCAGGGCTTATTCTTGGGTTATCGAGTGAGTCTTCTTGATCTCGGTTGATTTTAGATTCAAACTCAACTGGAGCATCAAAAGAGTCTAGGTTTTCAAATTTTCCAAGGGATGCAACAAATTTTAATCGAACATTATCCAAGCCCCCATTTCTGTGTTTGGCGACAATAAACTCTGCTTGACCCGCTGAAGGAGTACGTTGTTCGTCATCCCATTCGTCAATCTTGTAATACTCCGGACGATAGATAAACGACACAATATCAGCATCTTGCTCAATAGCACCAGACTCACGCAGATCTGAAAGTAAAGGTCGCTTGCTCCCACCTCTTGTCTCAACAGCCCTCGACAGCTGAGATAATGCAATAACTGGAATGTCAAGCTCTTTTGCTAAGGCCTTTAAGTTTCTTGAAATCATAGATATCTCTTGTTCACGATTTCCTGATTTGTTGGATAAGCCTGTTGTCATCAGCTGTAAATAATCTACAACAATGATTTTGATCCCATATTGCGATGACAATCGCCTAGCCTTGGCACGCAAATCAAATATCGATAATGAAGGTGTGTCATCGATAAACAAAGGTGCTTTTTCTAAAGAGCTTACTTTGACATTTAATTGTTTCCATTCGTGGTCGGCAAGGTTGCCCGTACGAAGTTTTTCAGATGAGAGTCCAGTCTCAGAAGAAATAAGACGTGTGATCAACTGAACTGAAGACATCTCGAGAGAGAAAAAAGCAACAGGAATAGAATGGTCTATACAAACATTTCGAGCCATGGATAAGGTCAGTGCTGTTTTTCCCATTCCCGGACGTGCAGCTACGATAATCAAATCACTCGGCTGCCAACCAGAGGTTAACTTGTCCAAATCAGTAAATCCGGATGGAACCCCGCTGAGACCCTCTTTATTAGAAATTTCTTCAATTTTCTTTTTTGCTTGTATCACAAGGCTTTGCGCAGTATCTGTAGATTTTTTGATATTCCCTTGTGTCACATCATAGAGCTTGGACTCTGCATCATCGAGCATATCAAATACATCCTTGGTATCGTCGTAGGCAAACTCAATAATTTCATTAGAAATTTTAATTAAACTTCGCTGAATGAATTTTTGAAGAATGATTCTAGAATGATGCTCAATGTGAGCTGAAGAAGATACTTTTTGCGTAAGTTGAATTAAATAAAAATCACCCCCAATTTGTTCCAACTTATCGTTTTTGCGCAATTGGGTCGAAACAGTTAACAAATCAATTGGGCTTGAATTAGAAAACAAATGAACAATCGCTTCAAAAATATGTTGATGTGCTTGCTTATAAAATGCTGCTGGACTTAAGATGTCAATGACAGTATCGACACCTTTTTTATCAATCATCATAGCACCAAGCACTACCTCTTCAAGCTCAATTGCTTGAGGTGGAATTTTTCCTTTTTGCAAAGGAACGATTTGACCACCTTGCCGCGTTTGTTGTGATATTGGTTTTTGCTTTTCCACGTTATAAATGTAGGTAATTAATACACATCTATCTGCTGTGAATGGAGAAAAAAGACGAACGACCTATTGTTAAAAAAAAATAAATAAATGTTAATATCTAAAACGTTTATTCCTTAAAAACACCCATTTTAAAAAATTTCTCCTGACGATCAAGAACTAATTTGTCTATCGGAATGTCTTTGATTTCGTTGAAGGCTTTCAAAATGGTTCTTTGAACAGTTGAAAAAGTTTGCTTTCGGTCCCTATGGGCTCCTCCCAAAGGCTCTTTGATGATGGTGTCAATGATTTTAAGACGTTTCATGTCTTTTGCAGTGAGCTTCAGCGCATCAGCTGCTTGCTCTTTATACTCCCAGCTTCGCCACAAAATAGATGAACATGACTCAGGAGAAATGACTGAGTACCATGTGTTTTCGAGCATCAATACTCGATCGCCAACACCTATACCCAAAGCACCTCCTGATGCACCCTCGCCGATGATCAAGACAAAAACTTGTGTTTTAAGTCGAGACATCTCCAATATGTTTCGAGCAATCGCCTCTCCTTGACCACGCTCTTCTGCCTCAAGACCAGGATAAGCACCAGGCGTATCAACCAAGCATAAAACAGGAATGCCAAACTTTTCAGCAGATTTCATAAGACGAAGAGCTTTGCGATAACCCTCTGGATTGGCCATGCCAAAGTTTCGATATTGGCGTGTTTTTGTGTTGAACCCCTTTTGCTGACCAATAAATAAAAAACTCTGATCTCCAATTTTTCCAAATCCCCCTACCATCGCTTTATCGTCTTTGACAGTGCGATCACCATGCAGTTCTAAAAAGGTTTCACCAGAAAGCGCATGGATGTAGTCCATCGTATAGGGGCGCTGGGGGTGTCGTGATAGTTGGACACGCTGCCAAGGCGTTAGATTTCCATAGATTTCTTTTTTGGTGGATAAAAGTTTTTCTTCGATTTGCTGACAGGTTATGGTGACATCGACATCACTCTCATCCCCTATTATAGCACATTTTTGGAGTTGTTCTTCAAGCTCTTGTATGGGTTGCTCAAAATCCAAATATTCCATAGTGGATCTACTTTTGATTAAACAAATATAATGTTTTGATTTAGTTGGTGGATGTACTCATTTTCTTTTTTAACTTCAAAAATCCATTTGTTAATACAGATAATAGTATGAGTAAAGTGCCAAGGTAAAATGTGAGACTCATTTTTTCATCCGATCCAAAAATAATAATGCCTAATAAAATCCCATACACTGGCTCCATATTAATGGCTAACATTAATGAAAATGGGGTTAAGTAACGCATCACATCAATGGAAACCACAAAGGCGTATGCTGTACAAACGACTGCTAATATAGATATCCAAAGGATGTCGATTTTGGTAATTAAAAACAGCTCTACTGTAAATTCACCTTGCATCAATAGGATAATGCTCATACAAACTGCACCAGCTCCGAGCTGATATACAGACATTACTCTTGCATCTGACTTATGAATAGCCTTTCCATTGATGATTGTAAATGCAACAGACAACAGAGTGGCAATAAACGCAAACATCATCCCTTCAATATGACGATACTCTGTTTGCATAATCAAACCCAATGCAACAACGACGATCAGTCCAAGTAAAATTTCATACCAAACAAACGATCGTTTGTAAAAAATGGGCTCGACCAATGCAGTGACCAATGCCCCTACTGACATGACAGAAAGCGTGACTGAAACATTGGAAACTTTTACAGCATGAAAGAAAAATACCCAATGAAGGGCAATTAAAACTCCACAGGTTAGCATAACATACATTTTTTTAGTAGATAACGCAAAAGATATGCGCTTAACACACATAAACAGTGCAACAACAGCAGTGGCCAAAACCATACGATACCACACCAATGATACTGCATCAATGGAGATGAGTTTTCCCAATATTGCTGTGAATCCAAAAATGAATACAATAAAATGAAAATGGAGTGTACTCTTGAGTTTATCGCTTGGCATACCTTAAAATAACAATAGACAAAATCCCAAAAATTACATTTGGAATCCATGCAGCAAGTGCTGATGTGTAGTTGGATTTTTCAACCATAACCTCAAATATTTTATCGAAAAAGATGTAGATGAATGCGAGAACAACGCCAAGGGCTAAATTCATTCCAATCCCTCCACGTCTCTTAAAAGAGGAAACAGCAACACCAATAATTGTAAGAATAAATGCAGCGATCATAATTGACCATCGCTTGTTTCGAACAAGGAGGTGGCTATTGATAAAAGGACTACCACTTTCTTTTTCTTTGGCAATAAAATCGTTGAGCTCAAATAAGTTGAGTGTTTGGGCTGTGTACTCCAAAGGCGATAAATCTTCAAAAGTGAAAGGCATAATTGTATCCAAACGGGGCTTCGACTCGATGGTTTCTGCACCACTTGGGTCAAAAGATCTCTTGAAATAGTCTGTTAAACGATAGATGGTATCTTCCTCAATCCAACGGATATTTCTTGCAGATATTTTAGATGTTAACACGTTGCCCTCAAAACTCTCATAGCTAATGTTATAGCCCAACTGACGGGTAGGATTGAACTGACTCAAATAAACATAATCGCCATCCCCTATCTGTTTGTAAAGCAGCTGTGTTTGCCGATCTTTTTTTGATGATATTAAAAATTCAAACTCAAATTCTTTGATGTTTTTACTGGCGTTTGGTACGATAAATTGCCCTGCTACAAATGCGCCAATAGAGATGATTGAGGCAGCAACCAAAAATGGACGTAGATATCTGTAAAACGAAATCCCTGACCCTAGTATGGCTATCACCTCAGAGTTGGAAGAAAGCTTTGAAGTAAACCATATGACCGACAGAAATAAAAATATGGGAAATAGAATAAATCCAAAGTGCCAAACAAAGTTGTAGTAATACCAAAAAATATCTAGTGTTGGTACTTCTTTCTGATTGAAATTATCAATCTTTTGTGACAGGTCAACCAAAACACTGATGGGGATAAAAAGAAATAACATTGTCAAAAATGTGACGATATATTTGTAGATGATATAACGATCTAAAATCCGAGTGTTTAGCATTATAATCTGTTATTCATTTGACGTACCATTTTGTTTTTCCAGTCTGCAAAATCGTCACTTAAAATTCGTTTTCTTGATTCGCGAGCCAACCACAAATAAAATCCTAAGTTATGAATACTAGCAATTTGTCTGCCTAAAAACTCATTCGCTGCAAACAAATGACGTAAATATGCTTTGGAATAGTCCCTATCAACAAATGTTGGGCCATCGGGATCGATTAGTGAGTAATCATTTTCCCATTTTTTATTTTTGATATTGATTGTACCGTGAGACGTAAAAAGCATCCCGTTTCTTCCATTTCGAGTAGGCATCACACAGTCAAACATATCAACACCTAAGGATATATTCTCCAAAATATTAATCGGTGTTCCAACACCCATCAAATAGCGAGGTTTGTCTTTGGGGAGAATGGAACAAACCTCATCTGCCATGGCATACATCTCCTCTGCTGGTTCTCCAACAGAAAGACCACCAATGGCATTCCCAGGTGCATCTACATCGTTGATGTATTTTGCTGACTCCACTCGCAAATCTTTGTAGGTACTCCCCTGCACAATCGGAAATAATGATTGATTATGCCCATACTTTGGATCAGTGTTATTCATCTGTTGAATACATCGATCAAGCCATCGGTGTGTGAGTGACATCGAGCTTTTAGCATAGCTGTAATCACAAGGGTGTGGCGGACATTCGTCAAACGCCATTATGATATCGGCCCCTATCGATCGTTGGATGTCAATTGCCTTTTCGGGGGTAAAAAAGTGAGATGATCCATCTATATGTGACTTGAACCGAACACCATCCTCTTCTATTTTTCTGTTGGCAGCTAGAGAATAGACTTGGTACCCTCCACTATCGGTTAGCAGGTTTCGATCCCAATTCATAAATTTATGAATGCCGCCTGCTTGCTCCAATATATCTACAGAAGGTCTTAAATACAAGTGATAGGTATTTGCCAAAATAATGTCAGGATTGATCTCCTGTTTCAAATCTTTTTGATGAATACCTTTGACAGAAGCTTGTGTTCCAACAGGCATAAAAACGGGCGTTTCAATTTGGCCATGATCTGTTGTAATGGTGCCTGCACGTGCCTTTGACCCTGTATCCGTATGTTGACAAGTAAATTTCACAGCTTGCAAAGATAATCATCGCAACTGAGCAAATCTTTGTTCTTAACAAAATGTTGATTTTTAAGTAAAAATAATGACTAAGTCTCTTTTGTATGCCCCTCTGTTACCTTATTTTTACAGTTCATATTCACAGCTGCATGAACACAATACAACAACTCGGAAATACTGTGCAACAAGTCAGGAGAGATATCCTAAGAATGGTGCACAACGTAAATTCTGGACACCCCGGTGGATCACTAGGATGTGCCGAATTTTTTGTGGTTTTATTCATGGAAATCATGAACTATAAAACTGATTTTGAAATGGATGGTGTTGGAGAGGATTTATTTTTTTTGTCCAATGGTCACATTTCACCAGTGTACTACAGCGTTCTTGCAAGAAGTGGATTTTTTCCAGTTCAGGAACTTCAAACCTTTCGACTGTTGGACTCTCGTTTACAAGGGCACCCAACCACCCACGAGAAACTACCAGGCGTAAGAATTGCATCTGGATCATTGGGACAAGGAATGTCAGTTGCCCTAGGTGCAGCAGCAGCAAAAAAACTCAACCAAGACAATTGCTTGATATACAGTTTGCATGGCGATGGTGAACTGCAAGAAGGCCAAAATTGGGAAGCAATCATGTATGCAGGTTCGAAGGGAGTTGACAACCTCATTGCGACCATTGATGTCAATGGCAAGCAAATTGACGGCAGCACAGATGATGTTCTCAACATGGGCGATATACAAGAAAAGTTTCAGGCATTTGGTTGGAAAGTTATTACCATCAAAAATGGAAATGATATATCATCGATTATTGATGGTTTGAATCAAGCTAAAAAAGAAACAAATAGTGGAAAACCTATTTGTGTATTATTGCATACAGAAATGGGCAATGGAGTTGACTTTATGATGCATACGCACGCTTGGCATGGAAAAGCGCCCAATGATGAGCAGCTATCTACAGCTCTTGAGCAAAATCCTGAAACACTAGGTGACTACTGAACTTGACCATATGAAGACATATACTTTTACAGAAAAAATTGACACACGCTCTGGCTTTGGTGATGGGTTGACCGAACTAGGTCATTCCAATAAAAATGTTGTTGCGCTCTGTGCAGATTTAACAGGCTCATTGAAAATGAATGCGTTTCAAAACAACCATCCCGAACGATTTTTCCAAATTGGAATAGCAGAAGCAAATATGATGGGAATCGCAGCAGGGCTCACCATTGGAGGTAAAATTCCATTTACAGGGACCTTTGCCAATTTCTCAACTGGACGTGTCTATGATCAAATTCGACAATCGATCGCCTATTCGCATAAAAACGTAAAAATTTGTGCATCTCATGCTGGTGTGACTTTGGGTGAGGATGGAGCAACCCATCAAATCCTTGAGGATATTGGCTTGATGAAAATGCTGCCAGGCATGACAGTCATCAACACTTGTGATTACAATCAAACCAAAACAGCAACCATTGCTATCGCCGACTATAATGGACCTGTTTATCTACGATTTGGAAGGCCTAAGGTTCCCAATTTTACAGATGAGAATCAATCATTCACTGTTGGAGAAGGACTGGTGCTATCGCCAGGAAAAGATGTGAGTATTATTGCCACAGGGCACCTGGTTTGGGAAGCGTTGGAAGCTGCAAAAGCTTTGCACGAACAAGGGATTTCGGCCGAAATTATTGACATACACACCATCAAACCTTTGGACGAAAAACTCGTCATCGAGTCCGCTAAAAAAACAGGTGCAGTTGTAAGCTGTGAAGAACATAACTTTTTGGGCGGTCTTGGTGAAAGTATCTCAAGAACACTCGCGATGCACCACCCAACCCCTCAAGAGTTCGTTGCGACGCAAGATACTTTTGGTGAGTCTGGTACACCTGCTCAACTAATGGATAAATATGGCCTTAATGCCAACGCAATTGTCAGTGCTGCAAATCGTGTTGTAACAAGAAAAAAGTAAGAAATTAAGAATTGGAGTCTAAATAGTTTGGCGTACCATCGTCATTGCTATCATCAGGAATGCCATCATCATCGACATCATACTCATCAATTGTAAGTATCCCATCCCCGTCATCGTCAGTATCTAGATAATTGGGCGTACCATCACCATCAGTGTCGTCAACGTCATCAGAAAAGTGATGATTTCCATCAATATCTTCGTCAACAGTTGGAATAGAATCCCCATCGTGATCAGCAGTCTTAAATGTGTATAGCTCGACAGCAAAAATCAAAGGAGCGTACATCCTCGGAGCTGATGAACTGCCATAATAACCCAAAGCAGAGGGCATGATCACAACTGCAGTACCAAAACCATCGAATGTAACATTTCCATTAGCGTCAACATACCATGTACTTCTCTCGATATGAGGTAGTAATTCATAAAAACCCCGAACAGTGCTCAATCCCGAAAACCATGTAGGTTGATCATTACCGTCAAAAGAATAACCATCCAAAAACATTCCCTTATATGTAACGTATACATCATCAGCAAAACTAGGTGACTCACCAACGCCTTGCCTTACATCTGGAATAACATACATGATGTGGGAAATATAATTACCATCTTCATCTTTGATTTTGACCTCCTGCTCTACCACTTGATCGATCATTGGGGTTTTATCAGGGTTATTTGTCAACGAGTCAATTGTAAACTCTACATGTTCGGTTGATGCTACATTGGCATAGTCATCATAGTTGTAGTAGTGACTTTGCAGAAAAGAAATAATAGAATCATTGTCAGCTGTTCGCTGTTCATAATAATCACGTAAAGGAGTAACAAATGTATTTCTGGTTTCATCGCATTGTATGAACAAGAATGACAATGCAAAAAGAAAAAAAGTATAGTAATTTTTCATCTAAAAAAATAGTATTGCAAGATACGATTTTCTTGTATTTTTGGTCAGTAAAATCAATAATTAACATTTCTTTTGCGAATAGATAAATATCTGTGGGCCATTCGATTTTACAAATCGAGAAATGAAGCATCCATCGCTTGTAAGAAAGGGCATGTACGCATCGACGAGGCAATTGCGAAACCCTCAAGGGAAGTTTTTGGGGCCGAGAAACTTGTGGTTCGAAAAAATCAAATGGAGTTTACCATCGTAGTTATAGACATTCCAAAATCTAGAGTGGGCGCCAAGCTAGTCGAGAGATATGCAAAAGATATTACACCAGAGGACGTTCAAAAAGCAAGGGCTGAAATTGCCATGCATCAATCCAACAACAGACTTGAGACTGGTGGAAGACCAAATAAAAAAAATCGCAGAGACCTGATGGATTTTAAAGAAAGTGGTACGATTGATCCTGATGAATGATTATATTTGAGTATGTATAATGACTGCATCTTAACGTCCAGACAAGCAGAACTTAGTATTCGCAGGATTGCTTACCAAATTTATGAGGATAACACAAAAGAAGATAAAGTTATCATCGCTGGGGTGATGACCAATGGCAATCGAGTCGGTGAATCAATTGCAAAAATTTTACGCTCTATATCAGATCTAGAAGTCATTGATTGTCAAATTCACGTGGATAAAAAAAATCCTCATGCTGAAATACAAACGTCCATTGATCAATCTGTTTATAAAAATTGTTCAGTTATTATCGTTGATGACGTCTTAAATACTGGCTCGACTCTAATCTATGCTGTTCGTCACTTTTTGGAAGTGCCACTCAGACAGTGCAAGGTTGCTGTTTTGATTAATCGAAATCATAAAAAATTTCCGATCAAAGCCGACTATAAAGGACTTTCTTTATCCACAAGCTTACACGAACAGGTAGAGATTGTGTCTAAAGAAAATACTTTTGAGGGTTATTTAACCTAATTTTTGAATGATTTTACTAACCAATTCCTCTGGACTTTCGTCGCGGACATAAATGGGGTGATTGGCTTGCTCATAAAATTGTTTTCTTTCAAAAATATGCTTAGAAATAAATTCCAATAAATCCTTTTTTGTGTTCAAATGAGAAATCATTGGACGCTTGCTTCGCACTGGAAACAAGCGATTGCAAAGCATATTTACAGAGGGAGAAAGGTAGAATGTGTTATGTGTTGCTTGTAAAACAGATTGCATATTATCAGCATAGCAAGGCGTACCCCCACCTAGCGAAAGAACAGATACTTTTTGATTGACAAGAAGCTCATCTAAAGATATTTTTTCGAGTTTTCTAAACCCAATTTCACCATTTTTAAAAAAAAGATTTGGAATAGAGTCACCATGTTTATTGGTCAAATATTCATCTAAATCTACAAAAGGTAGTTCTAACTGTTCTGCCAAAAGTCGCCCAGCAGTGCTTTTCCCACAGCCCATGTAGCCGAGAAGAACAATGTGACGATTAGCTGCCAAATCTTTATTTATGCGATCACTCATGGTATGCTTGCAAATTTAAGCCAATTTAAACTTTGATTAATCGTAGAATTGAATTTATATTTGCAGCCATTGTAAAAAAACTGATTTGGTAGCTCAGTTGGTAGAGCATCTCCCTTTTAAGGAGAGGGTCCTGGGTTCGAGACCCAGCCAAATCACCATGACTTGGTAGCTCAGTTGGTAGAGCATCTCCCTTTTAAGGAGAGGGTCCTGGGTTCGAGACCCAGCCAAGTCACAAAAACCCCTCGGCGCACGTGGCGGAACTGGTAGACGCGCTAGGTTGAGGGCCTAGTGGGAGTTAAATCCCGTGGAGGTTCGATTCCTCTCGTGCGCACCATTTTTTATTTATATTTTTTTTTGTAGTTTTGTTTAATGTTTGTTAATTAGAAGTTAAACAAAATGAATCGGGTTAAAACTAGTTTTAGTATTAAAAATCTGGAGCACTTATCCGGAATCAAAGCCCACACAATCAGAATTTGGGAAAAAAGATATAGTCTTTTTGAACCTGAACGAACAGAAACAAACATACGTCTCTACAACTTAGATAGTCTCCAGAAACTCCTTAATGTTTCGATGCTTTACAAAAATGGCTTTAAAATTTCGAAAATTGCAAAAATGGAGGCAAATGAAATCAAAAGCAAGGTGCACTCCATTACCCTCCAAAAAAGTCCATACGACTGGTCACTTGGGTTATTTAAGCTTTCTATGATTAATTTTGATCAACGTCTGTTTACCAACACCTTTGACGAACTGATGGAAAAAATGAGTTTTGGTGAAATCTTTCAGTCTATTTTCACACCACTCATGATTGAGCTTGGCGTTTTATGGCAAACAAACTCGATCAGTCCCTCGCACGAACACTTTATCACTAGCTTGATTAAACAAAAAATACACTCCCTTTGCGAAAAACTACAGGAGGCGCAACCAATCCATTTAGACCAAACCTATGTATTGTATCTTCCAGACAATGAGATTCATGAGTTGGGATTACTTTATTTGAACTATGAAATTCTTAATCGTGGTTATAAGACAATTTTTTTAGGGCAATCTGTTCCAACAACCAGCTTGTCAAATTTTCTAGAAAAATATGATGAGATGGTGTTTGTGTCATGCTTCACTATCGAACCAAACAGCGATCGTGTTGAGGATTATTTAAATGATTTTGAGCAAGAAGTTTTAGCTGGTGAGGGATCAGAATTATGGATTACAGGCTTCCAAGTGCAACACATGTCAAACCATAAAAATCCAAAAATTCGGATTTTTAAATCTTCAGCAGATTTAATAAAAGAATTATAATTTTTTGTTAAGACTTGAATTAACAATAAAAATATTATAATTTGCATCAATTATTTGTTTAAATTTATTTGTGAAATCTATTTTTGATACTGTATCAAAACGATGTAGTAAGGAAATTACAGAGTCGTATAGCACTTCTTTTTCCTTGGCCACTCGCATGCTTTCCTCTGAAATACGACAGGACATCTATAATATTTATGGGTTTGTGAGGTTAGCAGATGAAATTGTTGACAGTTTTCATGACTTTGATAAGTTTACGCTTCTAAATCGTTTTGAAGAAGATTTGACCCATGCGCTAGATCATAAAATTAGTACTAACCCAGTACTGAATGCTTTTCAAGAGACTGTTCATCGCTATGAAATTGACAGAGAATTTATCGATGCGTTCATGCAAAGTATGCGTTGGGACCTTTCAAAAAAAGTGTACGAAACAGATGAAGAGTTTAAAAGTTATATTTATGGCTCTGCAGATGTTGTTGGGTTGATGTGTCTTCGCGTGTTTGTCAAGGGAGATCACAAATTGTTTAAAGAATTAAAGTCATCAGCAATGGCACTTGGGTCAGCATTTCAGAAGGTAAATTTTCTTCGTGATCTGAAAAACGATTTTGAGCAACTCGAACGATCATACTTCCCCGGTGTTGACTTACGACAGCTAGACGATGCTTCCAAACGAAAAATTATAGCCGAGATTGAATCCGATTTTCATAAAGGTTTGTCTGGTATTTTCAAACTACCCAATGCTGCTAAGTTTGGAGTCTACACTGCTTACAAATATTATTTAAGGCTCCTTAAAAAATTAAAACGTGTTCCCTCTGAACAAATTAAAAATAAAAGGGTCCGGGTTGCAAATATTCAGAAAGTAGATGTTTTGGCTCGCTCGTATGTAAGGTATCGTTTTAATATTCTGTAAGCTATGCTCCTCACTTTACAGATTTTTATATTTTTCTTGACGTTTGTTTCTATGGAGGGTGTGGCTTGGTTTTCTCACAAGTACATCATGCATGGTTTTTTATGGTCTCTTCACAAAGACCATCACAAAAAAAATCACGATTCGCACTTTGAAAGAAATGATGCTTTCTTTTTGTTTTATGCAGCAGTGAGCGCATGTTTTGTTGTGCTGTGGGGGGACTATGGATTTTGGCCAGGAATGGCGATAGCACTTGGGATATTTGCCTATGGGCTAACGTACTTCTTTGTTCACGACATCTTTATCCACCAACGTGTAAAGTGGTTTAGAAATGCCAATACTCGGTATGCAAGAGCCATTCGCAGAGCACATAAAATTCATCATAAAAATCTAAGTAAAGAAAAAGGAGAATGCTTTGGAATGTTATGGGTGCCGATGAAATACTTAAAAAAATAAAAGCTTAAAGTTTAGCCATTTGAATGGCAGCCGCAGCAGCTTCCTCTCCTTTATTTCCAAAAGACCCCCCACTTCTCGCTAGAGATTGTTCGAAGTTATCATCTGTTAATACACAAAAAATAACAGGAATCTTACCCAGTGCATTGAGTTGCTGAATGCCATTGGTAACCCCTTGACAAACATAGTCAAAGTGACTTGTTTCTCCTCGTATGACACTGCCAATAGCAATCACAGCATCATAACAATCTCTGTCGATAACGCTACGACTTGCATACACCAACTCAAAGCTGCCAGGAACATCAATCCGATCAATCTGTGTGGCGTTTTTTTGTGACAAAATATTTTGTGCGCCTTCGTATAAACTTTCTGTGATTTCAGTGTTCCAATTGGAAACAACTAAGGCAAACCGCAACCCTTTCGCACTTGGAAGTGTATTGATAAGCAAGTGATTACTGTTCTGGTTTTCAGTTGCCATTTTATCTACTGCTGGCCTGACCGAGCAATGCGTCGATATTATTAGCATCTACCCCATCAGAAAATTCATCCTTGATGATTGAAAAGTATTCGCTTGCTGTTTTTTTATCTCCTAATGATAAAGCAACTAGCCCAGCCTTTCGCAAATAGCGAGGATAAGTGACCTTATTGTCACTGTAAGACAATGCCTTTTCATAGTATTGAAGAGCATCAAAAAATTGTTCCAGTTCTGCAAAAGCATCTCCTATACCTCCCAATGCAAGAGGTTGTAGTACAGGATCGGAAGATTTAAAATCCTCAAGATAGTCGATGGCTGTTTCAAATTCTTTCAGATGAAGATATATCATCCCAGTACTGTAAGTGGCAATATCTGCAGCTGGCGTTCCACTGTAATTGTCAATGATATCGAGGAAACCATATTTCCCATCGGCACCATTTAATGCATTTTGAAAAAGAGAATCACGATCGTTTTCATTGGCAAATCCCTTTTGGAAGTAGTCTTGCGCAAAATAAATTTCGGTATTGGCCTCAGCAACTTTTGGAGCAACAACTAAGTTTTGATAGCCCAAATAGGTAAGTACAACAACGATAATCCCAACAATCAGTCCAATAATTTGACTTTGATAGTTTGCAATCCAATTTTCAATTCGAGATGCACCAGTGTCCAGGTTTGAAAAAACTTCTTCTGTTCTATCGACTTCTGGATTGTGCTGAGAAGTTCTCGTTTTCTTTGCTCCGCGCTTTTTATATGTGGCCATAGTTTGTAAATCGTGTTTGCAAAAATATGATAAATATTGAAATGAACATTCTGTTAAAACGATCAAAAATCAATAATTTGGTGATTCGTAACAAAGTGACACAATTTTTGGCCTGTGAAGGAGCTATTTTTAAACAAACTTTCGATTATAAACTACAGAAACCTCACTGGTACTGACTTCGATCTGAACAACAATATCAATTGTTTTATTGGGAATAATGGCGTTGGCAAAACAAATGCTTTGGATGCGATATATTTCCTAGCAATGGGGAAAAGCTATACCAATAGCATTTCAAGTCAAAATATCAATCACGATGCGAGCTTTAGCATGATCGAGGGAATCTTTGATAAAGATGGAAAAAGCCTTCAAATTCAGTGTCATTTGGAGCGTGATGGCAAAAAAACAATCAAACGAAATCGAAAAGCGTATAAAAAAATTGCTGATCATGTTGGGCTGATCCCTGTTGTTGTCATTTCTCCTAATGATATTGACTTAATATCCGAGGGGAGTATTGTGAGAAGAAAATTTTTAGATCGCACCATTTCGCAGTCTGATAAAAACTATCTGAACAATCTAGTGACCTATCACCGAATTTTACAACAAAGAAATGCTTTACTCAAACATTTTTCATCAACCAATAGCTTTGACAAAGACACCCTATCAACTTATAACGAAAAGCTTATCCAATTTGGCAACCCAATCCACGAGGCAAGAAAAACATTCATAAAGACTTTTCATCCTTTATTTCACAATCGATATCAGTTTATAAGTGGTAATCATGAGCCTGTTTTTGTGAGTTATGATTCGAAACTCGTTGACAGTTCTTTTAAAACTCTTTTAGAAGAATCATTGCAAAAAGATCGTATGTTACAATACACCAGTGTTGGCCCACACAAAGACGATTTGAGTTTTCAAATCAATGATTTTCCGATCAAGAAATTTGGTAGTCAAGGGCAGCAAAAAACATTTTTGATCGCGCTCAAACTTGCCCAATTTGATATCATTAGAAATCAAATGAATGTATTACCCATTTTGCTTTTAGATGATATTTTTGATAAATTAGATGATAGTCGAGTGATGCAAATCATCAATTTGGTCAATGACGATTCCTTTGGTCAGTTGTTTGTTACAGATACCAATAAGGAGCGAACAGAAAATATGATTAAAGAAACAGCGCAAAGCTATTCTATTTTTAATTTGTAAAAAATCTAAAAACACATGAGTCATGATGCGCAAAAAATAAAAGCAATCCTTGGAGAATTCATCTCAAAAAACGCGCTTAGCGATGGGATTGACACAGCACGAATACAAGAAAATTGGAGCTCAATTATGGGGGAAAACATAAGTGCTTACACAAAGGAAGTGAGCTTAAAGCAAGATGTTCTTATTGTAAAATTAAGCTCGTCCGTACTTCGACAGGAGCTGAGCTACGGCAAAGAAAAAATTGTTGAAATGATCAATAAATCTTTGGGGGGGAACAAGATTCAGGACATTCGATTTGTCTAATAGATTTCACGCTGAGAGAAATGAAATGCACACTCAATTGCTGCATTTTCATCACTGTCAGAACCATGAATTGCATTTCGACCAACAGACTCAGCAAATAGTTTCCGTATCGTTCCTTCGGCTGCCTCTACAGGGTTTGTAGATCCGATCAGTGCTCTAAAATCAGCAACTGCATTGTCCTTTTCTAATACTGCAGCCACAATTGGACCACTTGTCATAAAGGCAACCAATTCACCAAAAAAGGGTCTTTCCTTGTGGACTTCATAAAATGCCTCAGCTTCTAGCTGACTGAGTTGGGTCATTTTCATCGCTTTAATCTCAAAGCCAGCGACTGCAATTTTTTCAAAAATGACACCAACATGCCCTGCGCTAACTGCATCAGGCTTTATCATGGTAAATGTTCTATTCGACATCAATATTTTTTTTGCAAACCTACTAAAAATTCAATCTTCCCCAACTATGAACATTAGTTTGTAGTTTTGACTTATGATTCAGATTTGTTTGATAGGCGATGGAAATGTTGCAATTGCACTTGCAAGAGAAATCCTTGAAAACAATGCGCTTTCTCTTGTACAACTCATTTGCAGGGATCAAAACAGGGTTCCGAACGATTTAATCCATCTCCCAATTTCGAATCATTTCAACACTCTTCCCGATTGTGATTTTGTGCTGATAGCAGTTTCTGACAATGCCATACATGAAGTGAGTCAAAAAATACCCCTGTCAGATGCCATCGTGGTGCATACTTCTGGGGCATCTTCGATCGATTTACTCAACAAACACAGTAAAAGGGGAGTGATGTATCCATTGCAAACATTTTCGCAAGATCGTCGATTACATTGGCAAGAAATCCCTTTGCTGTTGGAAGGAAATAACACAGATGTCAAAGACAACTTGGAAAAACTTTCGAAAACGCTTAGTACTGTTGTTACACATGCAAAAGAAGAAGAACGTTTACATATGCATCTTGCTGCTGTTGTCGTAAACAATTTCACAAACCATCTATATGTGGAGGCAGAAAAGTTCTGCAAGTCAAAAAACCTGAGTTTTGACATGTTGATTCCTTTGATCGAAGAAACAACGAGAAAACTATCGTCTCTTGACCCACGTAACAGTCAGACGGGTCCTGCGTTGAGGGGAGATTTGCAAACGATTGAACGTCATAAATCGACTGTAATGACAAATGAATTGGCTGATATTTACTTATTTTTTACATCACAATTATTAAAACAATACAATGAAAATCTTTAAAGAAGAACTCAAACACATAAGAAACTTTATTTTTGATGTTGATGGCGTCTTCACCGACGGAAGCATATTGATTCACGAAGATGGATCGATGTTGAGATCGATGAACACCAAAGATGGGTATGCTGTCAAAGCAGCTTTACATGCTGGGTTTCGTTTTTGCATCATCTCTGGTGGCACAAATCCTGCTGTTAAAAAAAGACTCAATGATTTGGGGGTGAAAGATGTTTTTCTAGGCATTCATGACAAAGTGAAAACACTCGAAAAATACCTGTCCGATAACAATCTTAAAGCCAGTGAGAGTTTGTTTATGGGTGATGATATCCCTGATATACCAGCCATGAATAAGGTGCATTTGGCTACCTGCCCAAACGATGCAGTTCCAGAAGTTCGCGCTGCTTCTGACTATATTTCTCATGTCCCTGGCGGAAAGGGATGTGTGAGAGATGTGATTGTACAAACGCTAAAAATTCATGGTAAATGGGGTGATTTTTTTGAAGCTAGAAATGATACCAAATGAATATTCCTAAAGGGGTAGAAATTATTCTGGGGTCAGGGTCGCCTAGACGACAATCCCTGCTCGAGCAAATGAATATTCAGCATCGTGTTGAGTTGCGAAGCATCGAAGAAAAGTATGACTTGGGTTTACAAGCTGAGCAAATCACAGACTATTTGGCGCGACAAAAAGGAAAAGCATTTCAAGACAACCTACTCTCATCCAATCAAATCGTCATTACTGCTGATACGATTTTATGGTTTGAGGGCAATGCCCTGGGAAAGCCTAAAAATGAGACAGTTGCCAAGCAAATGTTACTCTCTCTTTCTGGAAAAACACACCGTGTGATTAGCTCCGTTTGTTTTACAACCCTGCGCCAACAACACACGATTAATTGCTTTACAGATGTAAAGTTTACAGATTTAAACGAAGATATTGTTGCACAATATGTGGCAACTGGCAGCCCTCATGATAAGGCAGGTTCTTATGGCATTCAAGACACTTTTGGACTGTATGCTGTTGCAGAAATTAATGGTTCCTACACCAATGTAATGGGATTGCCATGTATGCAAACCTACAAGGCATTAGAGGAATTGGTTCAAGCTCGTTTGTGAATTCAATTACTTTTCAGTCCATTCACGCAACTTCTTTTTGTTGAAATTCACATACTGTTGATTGCCTGCTGATTCTGCCAATTCGAGCGACCTTTGGGCAGCATCTATCGCCATCTTCAATTCACCAAGTGCTTCGTGTATCAAAGATTTTTGACGATAAAACCAAAACGCATCATCTTTTAATGCAACTGCCTTAGTGATCCACACTTTAGCCTTTTGAAGATCTTTATCATTGTTAAGATAATAAACTGCTGCAGTGTATAAATCATTGGCAGATGCAGTATCGACATTCATTTTTGATAAATTAGACTCCATGATTTTACTTGTTGTAAAAACAATTGGAAGCTGTATCGCTGTTTTTTCCCAAGCCAATTGTAAATCTGCAGTATCAAGGGTAATGTTTTCGATTGAAATCCGAAATGATTCTGTATGAGAAACATCTTGAACCTCTGAACGAACAGCAAGGCTTATTTGTTCTTCATCCCATTGTGCTGGAGTTCCCCAATTGTCAGTTTTACTATAAAAATACACCATCCAAGCATCTTTGTTTGGAGTTGTGTACAATGCATAAGTACCCTTCGACAGAGGATGGCCAGAAATGACAACATCATGTGAGAAAGTAATCAAAGTGTTTCGATTTGCACCCGTACGCCAAAGTACATTATAAGGAACCAAATCTCCAAAAATCGTTCGCTCTCGAACAGATGGCCTTGCGTAATCGATAGTGACCTCCGAGAGGCCAACAGTCTGCATTAACTTGGCTTTTGGGCTGAGTTGAGGTCTTGGTATTTGAGCATGAATGCTTAGCGTGAAAAAAAGAGCGAAAAGGAATAATAAAGCTTTCATTTAATTGGGTTTAATTCTCAAAGCTACACATTTCATACAAACGAATGAATATTAATTTTGTTTAATGTTTTTTTTAATTCATTCAACAAAATGATATATTTGAAAAAAAAAAGTGTACAGCTATACATCAGAGCAAAATTTACCAATCGATATTAAAGAAGCATGGGAATTTTTGTCAGATCCCAAGAATCTAAAGACGATTACGCCAGATTATATGGGTTTTGATATCATTTCAGGTGCAGATCGTAAGATGTTTCCAGGGCAAATCATACAGTATATCCTCACTCCTATTCTCAAGATTCCTTTTCGTTGGGTGACTGAAATCACTCATGTGGAGCATGAGCGATACTTTGTTGACGAACAACGCTTTGGACCTTATACTTTTTGGCATCACAAGCATTTTATTGAAGAAATCCCAAATGGGGTGAAAATGACAGATATCGTAGATTATAAACTGCCTTTGGGTTTGCTGGGGCGTTTTGCGCACTGGCTGTTTGTTAAGAACAAAGTGCGATCCATTTTTAATTATCGCGAGCAAAAGCTCGAAAGCATCTTTGGAAAATATAAATAGAACATGAAAAAGAATATCTTATTTATTGGAGGGTCGAGTGGTATTGGCCTCGCAACAGTGAAACTGCTTGCTGAAACCCACGAAGTATATATAGCCTCTCGATCATCAGAGGCACTCGCAGGACTATCCATAAATCATCTCCCCTTTGATGTGACAACTGATGATTTATCAACGCTCGACTTGCCTAGTGAATTGTCAGGGCTTGTGTATTGTCCAGGCAGTATCAATTTACGCCCATTTAAAGGGCTTAAGCCAGAGGCTTTTGAAGCAGATTTCAAGATCAATGTTTTGGGCTTTGTCAGTTGTATGCAAGCTGTTTTGCCAAAGTTGACTACCAACAGTAGTGTCGTATTGTACAGTACAGTCGCAGTAAAAGTGGGGATGCCATTTCACGCGAGTGTGGCCGCATCTAAGGGAGCGCTTGAGGGCCTTGGCAAGTCACTTGCTGCTGAGCTAGCACCCAACACTAGAGTGAATGTGATTGCGCCGTCGATTACCAACACCCCATTGGCAGATCGCTTTTTGAACAATGAAACTAAAATGGAAAAATCGGCACAGCGACACCCATTGAAGCGTGTTGGCAAAGCTGAAGACGTCGCATCAATGACGCGTTTCTTGCTCAGCGATGAAAGCAGTTGGATGACTGGTCAAATCATTGGCTTGGATGGAGGGATGTCATCACTAAACACACACTAAATTGGATTCTATTGCATTGTTTTGGTTTCGCAGGGACTTACGTTTAGACGACAATGTGGGTCTTTATCATGCCCTGCAGAATGAATCGAATGTACTTCCCATCTTTATTTTCGACACTGATATTTTGAGTCGTTTGCCCAAAGACGATGCTCGTGTTTCCTTTTTATTTCAGCAAATCGAAGATATTAACAGTCAGCTTGCCCAATCAAAGAAGAAAATTCATGTTTTTAGTGGCAAGCCGATCAATGTATTTAAAGAGATTTTAAATTCTAATAAAGTTCATGCCGTTTACGCCAATCGAGATTATGAACCTTACGCCACAACAAGAGACTCCGAAATCAAAACCCTACTAGAAGAGAACAATATTTCTTTCTCAACTTTCAAAGATCATGTCATTTTTGAGCAAGACGAGGTCGTCAAGTCAGATGGTACTCCCTATCGCGTTTATACACCTTATTCCAGAACTTGGCTTGCTGCATTTGCAGAGGATAGAGATCTCAAAGACTACAGTGTTGCATCTTTTGAAAAACTTGTTAAACTTACAGCACACAACAATCCGAGTTTGTCAGATATTGGCTTCACAACATCCAAAATTGCTGTGCCGCAGTATAACACCTCGAAACAAATCATCGTTCAATATGAGGAGTTGAGAAACACACCCTCAGTTGCAGGCACTTCAAAAATAGGAGTTCACTTGCGTTTTGGTTCTGTGAGTATTCGAAAATCAGTTGCCAAAGCATTGCAATCTACAAATCAAACTTTTTTGAAGGAGTTGATCTGGCGTGAGTTTTTTATGCAGATATTATGGCACTTCCCGCACACCGAAAATCAAAGTTTCAAACCCCAATACGATCGAATTGAGTGGCGCAACAGTCCAGAAGATTTTCAGCGTTGGTGTGATGGCGAAACAGGTTATCCATTTGTTGATGCTGGCATGAAAGAAATGAACCAAACTGGATTTATGCACAATCGAATACGTATGCTTGTTGGTAGTTTTTTATGCAAACATTTACTGATCGATTGGCGCTTGGGTGAGGCATATTTTGCCCAAAAGCTTTTGGATTATGAAATGGCGAGTAATGTTGGTAATTGGCAATGGGTCGCAGGATGTGGGGTTGATGCAGCGCCTTATTTTAGGATTTTTAATCCAACAGAGCAGATCAAAAAGTTTGACAAAAACCATGACTACATTAAAAAGTGGGTGCCCAACTATCAATCGCCCTCTTATCCCAAACCTATCGTTGATCATAAAATGGCACGAGAACGTTGTTTGGAAACCTATAAATCTGCCTTAAACAAATGAGAGGAGTCAAAAAAGCGGATCTCCCCGTAAAGCTTTGTTTGGTATGTGATCGACCCTTCAAATGGCGAAAAAAATGGAAAAAAAATTGGAATGAAGTTAAATATTGTAGTCAAAAATGCAGGAAAAACAAAACACAGCTTTAGTTTGGTTTAGGAATGATCTTCGGATCGCTGACAACCAATCGCTTTATAATGCAACAACAAAGCACGAAAGAGTTATAGGTCTTGTTCTGATTCCAGATTTTTGGTTAAAAGAAACAGAGTTTGGATTCAAAAAAATGGAAGTGTTCAGGGCACGTTTTTTGATCGAAACCATTGAAGATTTAAGGCAAGAACTAAAGGTGTTAAACATTCCTTTGATCGTAAAGTTGGACAGCGGAAGTTCTTTGAAACAGCTTTGCAATCAATATCAAATCACTGATTTGTACATGCAAGAGGAATGGACAAAAGAGGAAGTTGATCAAGAAAAAAACATACCTGATACTGTCACTGTCCACAAATCTTACAATCAATTTTTATTTCATCCTGATGATTTGCCTTTTGCGATTGTTGACCTTCCTGAAGTTTTTACTGTTTTTCGAAAAGCATGTGAAAAAAATAGTACAGTTCGACCCTGCACACCAGAGCCCATAAAGCTTGCAGATGAAAATTATCAAATTCCCTCTAGTGAACCATTGACTTTAAAGGAGCTCGGATATGCGCCATTTGATATCCACCCCAACAGCGCCTTTCCATTTGAAGGTGGAAGTTGTGCAGCAAGTAAACGATTAAATCACTATTCTTGGACAACTAAAAAGTTATCTTACTACAAGAAAACAAGGAATGGATTATTGGGAACTGATTACAGTTCCAAGTTTTCTTCATGGCTAGCAAACGGATCTATCTCTCCCAAATCAATTTATTGGTCGGTAAAAGATTATGAGAAAGAAATTGATAAAAATCAATCAACTTATTGGCTAATTTTTGAATTGATATGGAGAGATTATTTCAAGTATGTTTCATTGCGCCACGGCAGTTCTATTTTCGATATTGGGGGAATCAAAAAAAGGGCATATGATTGGAAGCAAAATCAACAGGTATATGGCCAATGGATTAACGGCACAACAGCTGAACCATTTGTAAATGCCAATATGCTCGAACTTAAAAATACTGGGTTTATGAGTAATCGTGGGAGACAAAATGTAGCGAGTTATTTTGCAAAAACATTGCAAATGGACTGGCGTTGGGGTGCTGCTTATTTTGAATCCATGTTAATCGATTATGACGTCCACAGCAATTATGGCAATTGGATGTATAACGCTGGTGTTGGAAATGACCCAAGAGATCGCGTGTTTAATGTAGGTCTACAAGCAGAGCGTTATGATGGAAAAGGGAAATATCAGTCCACGTGGCTGCAAAAAACATTGTTCTAATGGAAGTTAGACTTATTCTTGGCGATCAACTTAATGCCGAACACAGCTGGTTCGAGCAAGTTAACAGCGATGTGATTTATGTGATGTTTGAAATGCGTCAAGAAACAAACTATGTCAAACATCACATACAGAAAGTCGTTGCCTTTTTTGGCGCCATGAGAAACTTTGCGAAAGCAAGAGAAAATGAAGGCCATCAGTTTATATATTACACCCTTGATGACCCTGAAAATGAGCAAGATCTGAAGTCAAATCTCAACAAAGTCATTTCACTTTTAGATGCAAAACGGTTTGCGTATCAGCTGCCTGACGAGTTTCGCCTAAACGAGCAACTTCGTTCGTATTGCAAGGACTTAAAAATTCCTTCAAAATCGTATGACTCCGAACATTTTCTAACTACAAGAGATGAGATGGCCCATTTTTTTGAAGGCAAAAAGAAATGGGTTATGGAGTTTTTCTATCGTTATATGCGTAAAAAGTTTGATATACTCATGGTGCATGACCAACCAGAAGGTGGGTCGTGGAATTATGATAAATTCAATCGCAACAAATGGAATGGATTGCCTGAAATCCCTCCTCCATTTTATCCAAAAGTTGATGAGATCGATGTCATACAGAAAATGATTGAAAATGAAGGGATCAAAACACTTGGAACTTTCTCAAAAGACGATTTTCTCTTTCCAGTGACAAGAGAAGAAAGTATCGACCAACTCGATTACTTTTGCCAGCATCTCCTTGCGCATTTTGGCACCTATCAAGATGCAATGCATCAAGAGCAAACCAATCTTTTTCATGCGAGAATATCTTTTGCTTTGAATGCTAAAATCATCAATCCCCTCGAGGTGATAAACCATGCGATTGACACTTATAGAAAACAGCCAGATGTCATTTCCCTTTCTCAAGTTGAGGGTTTTGTCAGGCAAGTGCTGGGTTGGCGTGAATACATCAGAGGATTGTATTGGAAAGAAATGCCCTCTTACAAAGAGTTGAATGCTTTGGAAAACAACAACCCCCTTCCAGATTTCTATTGGACTGGAAAAACAAAGATGAATTGTCTGAGTACAACCATAAAAAACAGTTTGGAACACGCTTATGCTCATCACATTCAAAGGCTTATGATTACAGGAAATTTTGCGCTACTTGCGCAAACCCATCCTGATGCTGTTGATGAGTGGTATTTGGGCATATATGCAGATGCAGTTGAATGGGTACAACTCCCAAACACACGAGGGATGAGTCAATATGCAGATGGTGGTATGGTTGCTACCAAACCTTATGTTTCCTCGGGGTCTTATGTCAATAAAATGAGTAATTATTGTTCGTCGTGCAGCTATAACAACAAAAAGAGGTTAGGTGATGATGCTTGCCCATTTAATAGCCTGTATTGGAATTTTTTAGATGATAAAAAAGACTTGCTCAAAAGCAACAATCGTATGGGTATGATGCTGAATTTGTTGCGAAAAATCAATCCAGAGGAATTGGCTGCCATTAAAACACGAGCTTACGAAATTATTGCCAATCCCGATGACTACTAAGTCAGAAGTGTCGGTTTTTTGGTTTAAAAGAGATCTTAGGGTTCTCGACAACCCTATGCTTCAAGCTGCTGTAATTGACCCTATACCTACACTTTTGGTATATAATTTCGAACCTCTATTGACAGAGAATCATCACTATGACAAAAGACATTGGCAATTTGTATTCGAAAGTTTGGAGGAACTCAATCATTTCTTTTCACAATACGACACAAAAATAATCATAAGCAGTTCAGACATACTGCACACGTTTGAGGAAATACAGAAGCAATACACGATCAAAACAATATACAGTCATCAGGAAACTGGGCTTGCTTGCACCTATGCTAGAGATCAAGAGGTGGCTGGGTTTTGTAATTCCTTATCGATCGATTGGAAAGAGTTTACAAATAATGGTGTTTTTCGGGGTTTGTCAAATCGAAAGAATTGGCGTAAAAAATGGTATCAGTTTATGTCAGAACCCATACAAAAATGGGAAGCAACAAAGGATTCATTTGTGTCTATTGCAGCAATCGATGAGATGAACTTTAAGCCTTTTGAATGGACAAAACATAAGACTGATCAAATTCGCCAAAAGGGTGGCACAAAGCAAGGACTTGCCTATTTGAATAGTTTTATAGATGATCGTCATAATTCGTATCAAAACTCGATTTCAAAGCCAGAATTATCACGAAAAGCTTGTAGTAGATTATCTCCATATATTGCTTGGGGCAACTTATCGGTTCGCTATGTATGGCAAACTGCCGAGCAGGCCAAACGAAAGGAAGCATCGAAATTTCAACTCAATGCTTTCACATCAAGATTACGATGGCAAGCCCACTTTATTCAAAAGTTTGAGATGGAGGATCGAATGGAATTTGAGAGTATCAACAAAGGATATGCATCATTAGACAAAGTAGTTGATGAAAGCTTGATACAAGCCTGGAAAGATGGACAAACAGGCTTTCCATTGGTTGATGCATCTATGCGATGTTTGGCTGAAACAGGTTACATCAATTTTCGAATGCGTGCGATGTTGGTATCGTTTTTCACCCATCATTTGTGGCAACCCTGGCAACATGGTGTTACGCATCTGGCAAAACAGTTTTTGGATTTTGAGCCTGGCATTCATTATCCTCAATTCCAAATGCAAGCAGGTGAAACTGGTATCAATATGTTGCGAATTTACAATCCAGTAAAAAATAGTTTAACGCATGACCCTGAGGGCGTATTTCTTTGCAAATGGGTTCCAGAGCTGCGTAAGCTTCCATTACATCTACAGCATGAGCCTTGGAATATCACAGCTATTGAGGAAGAGCTTTATGATTTTTCTCTTGGGAAAGACTATCCAAAACCTGTTATTGACTTGCAAACTGCAGCAAGACATGCTTCCAAGCAACTTTGGTCGATAAAAGCATCTGCAAAAGTCAGGAAAGAATCGAAACGCATACTTTTAAAGCACACCTTGGCAGATAGAAACAACTTTGATTAGATGGAAAAAAAACAATTTAGTGTTGAACAAATCGACCGAATTATCGAAATGGCATGGGAAGACCGCACCCCTTTTGATGCGATTAAGTATCAGTTTGGTATCAAAGAGCAAGAGGTTATTTCTCTCATGCGCAACAATCTTAAACCCTCAAGTTTTAAGCTATGGCGAAAACGCGTACAAGGCAGAAAGACCAAGCACAGCAAGCAAAGAGGCGAGGATATCAATCGATTTAAATGCAGTCGTCAACGAGGGATAAGCAACAATAAGGTTTCAAAACGATAGGAATCAGCAGGCCTTATATACGCTTGATTTCAGCACCGATAGATTGTAGTCTCTCAACGATGCGTTCATAGCCACGATCGATCTGTTCGATGTTGTGAATCGTACTCTTTCCTTTTGCCGACAAAGCAGCAATTAACAGCGAAATTCCAGCACGAATATCAGGAGAGGTCATTGTTGTTCCTTTGAGGGAAGATGTGAAATCATGCCCAATAACAGTCGCTCGGTGAGGGTCACAAAGGATAATTTTTGCGCCCATATCTATTAGCTTATCAACAAAAAACAAGCGACTTTCAAACATCTTTTGATGAATCAGTACACTCCCTCTAGCCTGCGTAGCGACCACAAGCATAATGCTTAAAAGATCGGGGGTGAAACCAGGCCATGGCGCATCAGAAATGGTCATTATTGAGCCATCGATAAAACTCTGAACTTCATAACCATCAGTATGTGCAGGGATGTAAATATCATCGTCGCGCTTTTCAATCCGAATCCCCAATTTTTGAAAAACACTTGGAATTTGACCCAAATTGTCCCACGAAACGTTCTTGATTGTCAATTCACTTCGTGTTAGTGCTGCCAAACCAATCCAACTGCCGATTTCAACCATATCAGGTAAAACGCGATGGGTAGTTCCAGAAAGGCTGTCAACACCTTCAATCGTCAATCGATTTGATCCAACGCCAGAGATTTTGGCACCCATCCTGTTGAGCATACCACAGAGTTGTTGTAAATAGGGTTCGCAAGCAGCATTGTAGATCGTTGTCGTGCCATCTGCAAGCACAGCTGCCATCACCAAGTTGGCTGTTCCAGTGACAGAGGCCTCATCGAGGAGTAAATAGGCTCCTTTTAGCCTATCTGTCTCAACACTGTAAAAGTGGTTTTCGCTATCATAGGTAAAATCTGCACCCAATTTTATGAGTCCATCAAAATGAGTATCGACTCGTCTTCTTCCAATTTTGTCGCCACCAGGTCGGGGAATATAGCCTTTACCAAATCGAGTCAGCAAAGGACCAACCAACATAATCGACCCTCTGATTTTTCTTCCGTCAGACTTAAAATCATCTGACTTGAGATAGTCTAAATTGATTTGGTCAGCTTGAAAAACATAGTGGTTGTCACTCTTTTTTTGGATACGAACACCTAGGGCTTCTAAGATTTGAAGTAACTTGTTGATATCAACGATTTCTGGAACATTGGTAATTTCGACTGGCTCTGCTGTGAGAAGAACTGCACATAAAATTTGAAGTGCCTCGTTTTTTGCGCCTTGCGGCTCAATGGTTCCTGACAGCGGCCTTCCACCTTCTACAACAAATGTTCCCATTTTTACTTTCGACGTTTGTGTCGATATTTTTTATTTCTGTTGGAGTGTTGCTGCTTTTGACGACCAAATCGTTTGTTGCTCAATCGAATCAGTTCCTCAGAGCTCGTTAACATTTCGCTTGAATTTTTGAGGTTGATTGCGCCATTTGAAATCTCAAACAAATGCTCAAAAATAACAGCATCTTCAACAGTATCTTTGTTCCAATTCAAAAAACATTTTTTCATGTGATTTGCAATCACATAAACCAACGCATCTTTCTGCTCACCCTCCGTAAACGTAAGTGCAGCATCAATCATCCTCTTGATGTTATTTCCATAAAAACGATACTTAGGGAAATTTTGTGGATAGCTTAATGGGTCTGGACGTGCAGTGAGAACTTCTTTTTCAGGGATTGGAAAAGGGGAATCTACATCGAGAGAAAAATCAGACATGATAAACAACTGATCCCATAATTTGTGTTGAAAATCAGGGACATCACGAAGGTGAGGGTTTAAATTTCCCATCACTCCTATGATTGCATGAGCCATTTTGTTTCGTTGTTCTTTTTTGGGTTCTTTCAAAGCCTGATCTACCATCTTTTGAATATGACGACCATATTCAGGTATTCGCAAATGGCTTCGTTGGGTGTTATACTGAAGTGTTTCTTCCAATGTTAATGATTAAATGATACTGTAAAAATACTAAAATTACTACAACTGAATGATGCCTTTTATCTGTGAAACCTGTTTATATTTTGATATAATCTCATCTGGCGAATCAAATACACCTTCGATCGAGATGCTTACATAGGTGTTTTTTGAGGAATTTCTCTCTTTGATTTTGACAGGATGATTTTTAAAAATATTCTGTAAAGTCAACTTTTTTTCATCGCCAGCTGGCAAAATAAACTTAAACATATAGTTTGAAGGCCAATCTGTTGACTCTGCAAGTTGCTCACGAAGTCGGTTGTAAAAAGATGTGGTTTTAACTGATTCAGACATTTTGACAAAGATATTGTTTTAAATAAGAATAATATTCAAAAATTGTAAATTGGCTAATCATATGGAAAAGCACAAAAGATATGTCCTCACTGGTGCCCCTGGAAGTGGAAAAACCACCCTTATAGAAGCATTGCAAAGCGATCAGGTGACGTGTTTTGACGAGGTGTTTCGGAAGCTCTTTCTTGAAGCCAAGAATCGAGGTGTTGACTCTCCTTTTCAAGATGAGCCACTGTCGCTGAGTTTGGAAATTATCAAAGGGCGTATAGCTGACTTTGCGGCTACTCCTGTATCTAAAATTCATATCTATGACAGAGGTATTCACGATGCAATTGCATACTTGGATGGCATTCGAGTTGATGTGCCATCACACTTGATCGAAATATGTAAATCACATGTTTATGACAAGGTGTTTATACTACCACCATGGGAAGATATTTTTAGAAATGATAAAGAGAGAATTGAAGACTTTAGCGAAACAGAAGCGATTCATCTAGCACTTGTCAAAACTTATACTTTATATGGCATGCCGCCGATAGTTGTGCCAAAACTATCTGTCGAAGAACGTGTTTCTTTTATCAAAAATCACCTATGAGCAAAGCCCACGACCTACTGAACAAATATTGGGGCTGGTCTGATTTTAGGTCAGGGCAGGAAGAAGCAATACATGCTTCACTTTCAGCAGAAAACACCCTTGTTGTATTGCCAACTGGGGGAGGAAAGTCCTTGTGTTATCAAATGAGTGCGCTTTTGCAAGAGGGGATATGTGTGGTTGTCAGTCCACTCATCGCCCTAATGATTGACCAAGTCAATTCGCTCAAGAGAAAAAACATTCGTGCGATGTCTATTCATGGAACTATGCGCGAAAATGAATTGGTGGAAGCCTTGGATCAATGTGCCTTTGGAAACATCAAATTGTTGTACCTATCGCCTGAACGCCTACTCAACCCTATTGTAGTCCAGCGTTTGAAAACATTAGATATATCTCTTTTGGCAGTGGACGAAGCGCACTGTATCTCTCAATGGGGTCATGACTTCCGACCTGCCTATCGCAAGATTGGTGAGTTTCATAAACTGATCAATGAACCTCCAATCATGGCGCTCACTGCCACTGCAACACCAAAAGTCAAAGAGGATATTATTGCATCGCTGGAATTGAAAGACACAAAGCTGATTCAGACTTCTTTTGTTCGAGAAAATTTGTCATACAGAGTTGTTCATACTGAAAATAAACTCGGGGCAATCAAAGAGATGATCGCCAATCGCTCAGAGACCATCATCATTTATTTGCGCACAAGAAAGCACTGCGAAACGCTAGTCGAACAGCTTCAGTTGGAGGGTATTGCTGCTCGATATTTTCATGGTGGTAGCACAAACAAACCCCAACTCATCGATGAATGGCAAAGTGGAAGATATTCAATTATGGTAGCAACCTCGGCATTTGGGATGGGTATTGACCAGTCCAATGTGCGACAGGTGATTCATCTTGCGCTTCCAGAAAGCATCGAAAACTACTATCAAGAAGCTGGGCGAGCTGGACGTGATAAGAAACCCGCAACAGCTACAATTGTTACGAGTGCTCGTGATGTTCAATTAGTAGAAAGACAATTTATTGATTCTATTTCAGACCCTGCGTTTATTCGTCAAGTCTATTTTAAATTGTGCTCCTATTTTCAAATTGCCTATGGAGAACTGCCACAAGATCCACTTGATTTATCTTTTGAGACCTTTACAAACTCCTATGACCTACCACCCAAAAAAACCTATGAAGCTTTCAAAGTTTTTGATCGTATTGGAAGTATTCGTTTGACGAATCTTGTCGTTGAAAGGTTTCGTTTACAAGTGCTATACAAAGGAAAAGAACTCCAAAAGCTGATTGCGAAAGAATCGGTTTTGTCGACCCTACTGAACACGTTGGTGAGACTGTATCCAAAAATCACAGAAACAGCACAGTCGGTAGATGGTAACCAACTGAGTAAACGAACTGGGATTGGAATGGAAAAGCTCAAAGAGTATTTTGCTGCATTGGAGCAAAACAAATATGCTGAAATCACATCATGGAATTGTGACACCCGATTGTATTTTCTTGAGCCACGTGAGGACAATTATATACTAAATCGTGCAGTAAATCATGTCAAGCAAAGCATACAGACTAGAAAAAATCAGTTGCAAGCTGTAAAAAACTATATCAATGATGATAAAAGCTGTAAGCAGACTTTACTACTCGACTATTTTGGGGAGACGAACAACAACTCGTGTGGTCAATGCAGTAGTTGTGTTACTTCACCAATTGCTGCGCAACTTCAAAGTTCTATCTTGGATGTTTTAAAACAACAACCCGCAACAGTGAAAAAGCTTTCAAAATTGCTTGAAACAGAGGAAAAAACTATCATTGCAGTCGTAATGGAAATGCTCAACGAGGAGCTTGTTTTAGAAAAAAATCAGTTATTTCATATCAACCAATGAAACCACTTCGAATCATATATATGGGAACACCAGCTTTTGCAATATCACCTTTGCAAAAGATTCTTGATAGCGAACACGAAGTGATTGCTGTTGTCACTGCACCAGACAAAAAATCTGGCAGAGGAAAACAGTTGACTGCATCCCCTATCAAGTTTTTTTGTACTGAGAATAATCTACCCATTTTACAGCCCCCCAACTTAAAAGATGAGTCATTTGTTTCCGAGTTAAAAGAACATAATGCAGATGTGTTTGTGGTCGTTGCTTTTCGAATGCTCCCAAAAGAAGTTTGGTCTATCCCTTCAAAAGGCTCATTTAATTTGCACGCTTCTCTATTACCCAAGTATCGTGGTGCTGCCCCTATCCATTGGGCAATTATCAATGGAGAAGAGGAAACAGGCGTAACTACGTTTTTTATTAATGAACAAATCGATACAGGAGAAATTATCGCACAAAAGCAAACAACGATTTTGCCTGATGAAAATACAGGAAACCTTAGCAATAGGTTGGAAAGTCTGGGTGCTGATTTAGTTCTTGAAACGCTTCAATCTATCGCAGCTGGGAAAGTTAATACCATTCCTCAACCAAAAACTGAAGAGCATCTTGCCCCTAAATTAAAACGAGAAAACACCCAACTGCAATGGAATGTAGATGGGAAAGTAATTGAAAGGTTCGTCAGAGGATTACAGCCCTACCCTTGCGCATGGACAAGCCTTCAGAACAATGGTACATCAACCTACTGCAAAATTCATCAAGTCGATTTTTTTGAGGGGAAACAAATGCATCAGCCTGGTAAAGTTTTTATTGTAAACCGAAAACTCATGGTTTCTGTGCAAAATGGAAACATTCATATCAAAAAACTTCAACTTCAAAATAAAAAACCAATGAGCGATTTTGAACTACTCAACGGATATGAAATGAACGACAAGGCATATTTCGAAAATCCATAAAAAAAGTTGTAAATTGTTGAAATGAATACGAACCTTTCAAATGGAAAGTTACTTGTTGCTGATCCATCAATTATTGGAGACTTTTCATTTACTCGTGCAGTCATCTTGTTGGCAGACCACAACAATGAGGGATCCGTTGGTTTTATTTTAAACAAGCCAATGGCGCATGATTTGAGCACATTTGTTCCCGAAATTTCTCAACACTTTTCTGTATTTGAAGGAGGACCTGTTGACCAAGATCAGTTGTATTATATTCACAATCGAAGCGACTGCATTCCCAACTCAAAATCCATATCTGAAAATCTTTTTTGGGGAGGTGATTTTGATGTGATTAAGAACATGATTAATAATGGTGAACTGTCAAGTACTGATATCAAGTTTTTTTTGGGTTACTCTGGCTGGAGTTCTGATCAGCTCAAGGAGGAAGTCAAACGCAAAACATGGATTGTTTTGGATGATGATAAAAAAGCCAATATTTCTTCTTCAAACGATGCTTCGTTTTGGAAGTCCAAAATGATTAAGCTGGGTGGGCATTACGCCATCTGGGCCAATTCACCCAGTCATCCACATTTAAACTAGTGCTTTTTCATTGAGAAGACCTACAGCTTGCTCATACTTTTTTGATTGATACTCTTTTCTTCTATAATTGGTCACTGCTCGAATTCCTTGAATACTATTGGTGAGCCAGAGTTCGTCAGCTTTTTGTAGATCGAAAGGGTTCACTTTTGTTTCTATACAACTGATGTCTAGTTCATTAGCCATACGAATGAGTTGTTTTCTGATGATGCCATCCAAACAACCTGATGTTAAAGGGGGTGTATGAATTTCGTTGCCAAAAAGTAAAAAAATATTTGATTGAAGTGCTTCAACAACTTCTTTGTTGTCATTCACCAAAATACAGTTATCCAAGTCATTCTCTTTGGCAAAAATCGAAGCAAGAACATTGAGAATTTTATTGTTTGTTTTGAGATTGGATAGCATTGCTAGCTGCACATAGTGATCTTTATACAAATCAACTCTATAATTAGGCACTTTGCTCGAAAAGATAGATTGTTCTAAAGGCTCACAGGAAATAACAAATGAGACTTTATTTTCATCTGGGGTATATCGCCCAGCACTGTCGCGATAACAGGTTAAGCGCAGACGCCATGCAGCAGCGCTTGCTGGTTGTGATTCGATCAAATTATTGCATTGGTCAACAAAATACTCTGGAGTGAAAGTCATTGGAATCTCCATTCGAAGCAATCGCATACTAGCCATAAGACGGAAGTAGTGATCTTCCCAAAAAATCAATTTATCACCCACTGCTTTGACAGTCTCAAAAACTGCATCACCATAAGAGAACCCTCGATTAAAAAAGGGAAGGACAGATTCGGAAGGTTGTACAAGATTTCCGTTGAAGTTAACCATCAAGCAGAGCCCAAAACTTGTTTGAGGTTTGAAATTTGATTCTCCCAAAACATTTTAGACTCTTCCAACTCGTCTTCATCGGCAAAATCAGAAATAATAAGAGAAACATCTTTGGTGATTTCATCGACTTGAATGCACATTTCAAAGTAGTACTTATCGTAGTCGTCTTCATCGGTTAACCATTGATAGCGAACAAAATCATTTTGTTTGTTTTTAATAAGCATAGCTTCCTCGCTGGAATCATCCCAGAAAAACTCATATTTTTCAGAGCGTGAGTTTACATTATCAGCAAACCACTCAGATAAACCAGAAGGGGTAAAAAGGTATTGGTAAAGCAATTGTGGTGATGACTTAATTACAAATTCAATCTCAAATTGATTTTTCACGGATATTATTTTTATCAAAAAACCAATATAATATCTTTTTTGGTTGCACAAAAATTTATTCATAAAAATATAGTTTGACATCTGATACAAAACCCTCTATATTTGCAGTCGACTATGGCGAGGTAGCTCAGGTGGTTAGAGCGTCGGATTCATAACCCGGAGGTCGGGAGTTCAAGTCTCCCCCTCGCTACACTTTTTTTCTTCATGATTTTAGTCACTGGCGGTCTCGGATATATTGGTGCTCATACAGTCGTATCATTGTTAGAAAACAATTACACAGTTGTGATTGTTGATGACTTATCTAACTCCACAATTGATGTCCTTGATGGCATTGAAAAAGCTTGTGGAAAGAGACCAATTTTTGAACAAGTTGACTTAAAAAACAATGTAAAGGTTAAGAAAGTTTTTAAGGATCATGAAATCAAAGGTATCATCCACTTCGCTGCCTCCAAAGCAGTAGAGGAAAGTGTTGAGAGACCACTCTCCTATTATGACAACAACCTCACTTCCTTAATCAATCTGCTGAGTGTTGTAAAGGCTCAAAAACGTAAGATTCCCTTAATTTTTAGCTCATCTTGTACAGTGTATGGCGAGCCAAAAATACTTCCGATCACTGAAAATGAGCCTAGTAAACCAGCCTTATCTCCCTACGGAAACACCAAACAAATTTGTGAAGAAATCTTGTCAGATCTTACAAAAGTAAATGAATTAATACCTGTAATTGCTTTACGATACTTCAATCCCATTGGTACACATTCATCAGTAGAAATTGGAGAAATTCCTCTAGGTGTTCCACAAAATCTTGTTCCATTTATCACTCAATCAGCTGCAGGAATTCGAGGACCAATTACTGTTTTTGGAAATGATTACCCAACTAAAGACGGCACATGCGTTCGTGACTATATACATGTGGAAGACTTGGCTGAAGCTCATGTGAGTGCGCTGAATTATCTTGAAAAAATCAAAAAAACTAATGTGTTTGATGTGTTTAATGTTGGTACTGGAAATGGAAATTCGGTATTGGATATTATCACTACATTCGAAAGTGTAACAGGTTTGACTTTAAAATACTCTATTGGTGATCGAAGAAAAGGCGATGTTGGAATTATCTATGCAGATACGTCAAAAGTAAATCATACACTTGGCTGGAAATCTTCGAAAACACTTGAAGAAGCTTTGTTCTCAGCATGGCAATGGGAAAAAAAATATAGAGGAAATTAAACTAGCTTTAAAGAGAATTGAATTTTTTATTTTTGACATATCATTTTGTTTTCAACTTAAAATAAAATGCTGAAATTATGTGAATGTATGTTTTAAAACGAAACATTCAAATAATTTCAGGAATACAAAAAAAATCGAAAACATAATTGAAGTTGAAAGACTTTCAATTTCTGCTTTTGAACGTGTCATAGGATATGGTAGAAATTCAATCTCTACTTCTCTAGGTAAAAGTCACCGATTTAGCTCTAAGTTATTAAAAAAATTCATGCCCACTTTCTAATTGTTCTGTGGAATGGATTCTTTTTGGCAATGAAAGTGAATCGGAAATAGAGACTAAAAAAATTTCTGCCGAATTATTGGGCATTTTTAAACTAAGAAAAACAAAAAAGACAATAATTCTTAGCAGCTTTGCAAAGCATCCCAGTTTAAACTTTCAAGTTTAAGCAATGATTGATTGCCTGAATCTAAATTTTTTACAATACATTTTTTTTCTTTCCATTCATCTTCACCCATAATGAGCGCAAATGGTGTGTTGAGTTGGTTTGCCATACCCAATTGCTTTTTTAGACGATCAGCAGTTGGGTACACATACACCCGCTTACCGCTTCTCCTCAACTCCTTAATGTAGGGCAGCAGAGCTGTCATCATTTTCATATTGAAATGTACAACGAATAAGTCAATCGAAGTATGAATTTCAGGTGGGAACAAATCGAGCTCGGAAAGAACCAATTCGATGCGATCTAAGCCAAATGAAATACCAATGCCACTCGTACCTTTCATTCCAAACATACCTGTTAAGTTATCATATCGACCCCCAGCCCCAATCGATCCAAGGGATACACTTTTTGGTGCCGAAATTTCAAATATTGTACCTGTATAATAATCCAATCCTCTGGCAAGTGTCCAATCAAAAACAACATCCAAAGAAGATATTTTCCCCATGTTTAAAAACAAAAAGTTTAGGTCATCAAATGAAGTGCCATCTGAGGGATCATCTTTTAGGAACTGCTTCAGGACTTCTAATTGGTCTGCATTTGATTTGCCTTGTAATGCTTCTTGAACTGTATTGATCAATTGATTGTCAAACCCAGCTTGTGCTAGCAGTTGCTGAACCTCATCCCAACCCACTTTATCAAGCTTATCGATTATTGTAAGAAAAGTTGCTGTTTGATCCTCAGCTCCAGATTTTCTTGAAATGGCCTCTAACAATTTTCGATGATTGACGCGTAAGGTGCAGCCCTGAAGATTTAAGCCTGAAAAAACTGCATCAATCATTTGTATAAACTCTAGTTCGAGAAGTATGCTGTCAGAGCCAATGGAATCGGCATCACACTGAATAAACTCTTGAAAACGTCCATGTTGTGGACGATCAGCACGCCAAACTGGCTGCATTTGATACCGCTTAAATGGAAAACTTAATTCGTTTTGGTGTTGAACAACAAACCGAGCAAGTGGAACAGTAAGGTCATAGCGCATTGCCTTCTCAGCTATTGAATTGCCAAAACGTGATAACTCACCCTTTTCCAAAGCATCTAGATCTGCTTTTTTTACTTTTTCGCCAGAGTTAAGAACCTTAAATACCAGTCGGTCTCCCTCATCTCCATATTTACCAAGCAAGAGGTCTCGTCGCTCCATAGAGGGTGTCTCGATTGGTAAAAATCCAAAGCATTCAAATTGTGTTTTTATCACATCCATGATATAGTTGCGACGTATCACTTCATGCGGTAAGAAATCCCGCATACCCTTGGGTGTGTTGGGCTTATTTGACATGTGTATAAAGGTACAGTAAAATTAAGAAGTAAAAAAAGGAGTCAAATGCTTTTATTCCATGAAAAACATCACCAAACTAGCGTTCGATTGGTTTTGCATAAAGGTCAAAATCCTCTGCTTGTTCAATGATTACTTCAGTAAAATCCCCAATACGCAAATAATGTTCCTTTGCATCAATACGTATTTCGTTATCCACATCTGGTGAATCATACTCCGAACGACCGATATAATAATTCCCTTCTTTTCTATCAATCAAACAACGAAGTGTTTTACCAATCAGATTTTGATTTTTTTCCCAAGATATTTTAGACTGTATCGCCATAATTTCATTGGCACGCTCTTGCTTGATTTCAGCAGGCACATCATCGACCAACTGAAAAGCATGGGTATTTTCCTCATGACTATAGGTGAAACAACCCAATCGATCAAAGCGTTTATCTGAAACCCATTTTTTGAGAAGTTCAAAGTCTTCTTGCGTTTCGCCAGGGTAGCCTACAATCAAGGTCGTTCGTAAGGCAATATTGGGTACACGTTGTTTGCATGCACTCAGCAAGGCATTGGTTTTTTCAAAGGTTGTTCCACGACGCATTGATTTTAAAATTTTATCAGAAATGTGCTGTAAAGGTATATCGATATACTGACAGACTTTGGGTTCGTCTCGAATCACGTTGAGCACTTCTTCTGGGAAACCAGTTGGAAAGGCGTAGTGCAAGCGAATCCATTCAATACCATCTACTGTGACAAGATGTCGCAACAAATCAGCCAGTAGTCGCTTTTTATACAAATCAAGCCCATAATAGGTGAGATCTTGTGCAATCAAAATCAACTCTTTCACTCCATCTGCTGCAAGTTTTTTGGCTTCTTTAAGCAAGTCTTCAATTGGGGTTGAGCGATGTTTACCCCTCATCAGTGGAATGGCACAAAATGAGCAAGGTCGATCGCAACCCTCCGAAATTTTGAGAAAGGCATAGTGCTTGGGAGTCGTTGTGAGACGTTCGCCGATCAATTCATGTTTGTAATTTGCTCCTAATGCTTTGAGTAGAATAGGCAGATCTGTTGTGCCAAAAAATTGATCAACTTCTGGGATTTCTTGTTCTAAATCGTCTTTATAACGTTCACTCAAGCACCCTGTTACAAATAATTTATCGATTGATCCCTCTTCCTTTTTTTTGGCAAAATTGAGAATGGTTTGTACCGATTCTTCTTTAGCATTGTCGATAAACCCACAAGTATTGACCACTACGATATTCCCCTCTTTTTCATGAACGACTTGTTTGTCGTTAGCTTTTAGTTGCCCCATCAAGACTTCAGAGTCATAGATGTTCTTTGAGCAACCCAAAGTCACTACATTAATGGTGTTTTTTTTAAAAGATTTTGTTCGCATATGTTTATTAAAGAAGAGAATCTACAAATTCTTTTGGGTTAAACTCTTGTAGGTCTTCCATCCCCTCGCCAACCCCAATGTATTTGACAGGAACTTGCATTTGGTCTGAAATACCCAACACCACACCTCCTTTGGCTGTGCCATCAAGTTTTGTTATTGCTAGTGCTGTGATATCTGTTGCCTGTGCAAATTGACGTGCTTGTTCGAAGGCGTTTTGTCCTGTAGAGCCATCGAGAACCAATAAAACTTCATGTGGTGCTTCAGGAATTGATTTTTGAATGATCCTCTTTATTTTTGCCAATTCATTCATCAAATTTACCTTGTTGTGCAGTCGTCCAGCAGTATCGATAATCACGTGGTCAACTCCTTGTGAAAGTCCAGACTGGACTGCATCGTAGGCCACCGAAGCAGGGTCGCTACCCATCTTTTGCTTTACGATTTGAACACCAACCCGATCAGACCACATACTTAACTGGTCAACTGCTGCTGCACGAAAGGTGTCTGCTGCACCCAAAAGTACTTGCAGACCAGTGGATTTATAAAGATGGGCAAGCTTTCCAATCGTAGTGGTTTTACCAACGCCATTGACCCCTACAACCAAGGTGACTTTAGGCTTCACATCTGTTTGGGTTTCGTGATGTAGCTCCAACAAGCTGGTGATTTCTTCTCGCAGAATACTTTGAAGCTCTTTGGCGTTCATGTATTTATCCTTAGCTACTCTTTTCTCTAGTAAATCAATAATCTTTAGAGTCGTATCTACGCCAATATCTGCACTTATAAGGGCTTCTTCGAGTTGATCCAACACACTTGCATCGACAGTACTTTTGCCAGCAACAGCTTTACCAATTTTATTTAAAATCGACTGCTTTGATGACTCGAGCCCTTTATCTAATTTCTCTTTGGAAAAAAAACGTTTAAAAATTCCCATTCCTGTTTTTTGTAAATGTAAGAAATAAAAAAAGCCACATAAAGTGGCTATTAAATTCATTTGTGATTTAGACTATTTTTTAGACAACCATTCGTTCACTTGTTCGGGAAGCATCGTTGACTCAACAAAGGTGTATGACCCAGATTTTTCACTTTTCACCATTTTAATGGCTTTGGTCAATCGCTTCGATGAAGTCTGTAAAGTTGCTACTGTTTTCTTTGCCATGTCTATTTAATTTCTTTGTGAACAGTCATTTTTTTTAGGATGGGGTTGAATTTTTTTAACTCAATACGATCAGGTGAATTTTTCTTATTCTTAGTTGTGACATATCGTGAAGTACCTGCAAGACCCGAGTCTTTGTGCTCTGTACATTCTAATATTACTTGAACTCTGTTTCCTTTCTTGGCCATAACAATAGATTTATAGTACGCCTTGCGCTTTTGCCTCTTTCAGTACAGCAGAAAGCCCTTTTCTGTTGATGGTTTTTAAAGCTGAAGTTGAGAGCTTGAGCGTGATCCATTTCTCTTGATCAGTCAAGTAGAATCGCTTCTTGATGAGATTCACTTCAAAGCGTCTCTTTGTTTTATTCATCGCGTGTGAAACATTGTTTCCAACCAACGCTTTTTTACCAGTAATTTGACAAACTTTTGACA